>JAHZJA010000187.1 GCA_022601155.1 Deltaproteobacteria bacterium
CTCCCGGCACTGGCTCGACCGCGACGGGCGGCCTGGTCGCCGTGCAAATTGGCTTCGATCGGCACCTGCGCTCACGGGCGCCAGTCGCCCGCTGCAGGCCTCAGATGCACGCGTAGCACCCAGTAGCGGCTTTTTTTGGCGGTCGACGCCTCCGTGTTACAGGGTAAGTCTAGGTCGGTTTCAGACCTACATCAAGCTCCGGACCAGGCTCGGCGACATCAACGTCGCGTGCCCGTCTCCGCGAGACGACAGGGGGACGTACGCATGCTCCGACGCCACACCGCCATTGCTCTGCTCGTCCTGGCCGCCCAGCTCGGGGCCGGAGGTCCGGCAGCCGCGGAGGCCGGCCCCCGCGATGGATTCGACCCGTCGGCGCGCTCGCTGGAGCTGCGGCCCCGCATCGCCACCACCGCCCCGTCGCCCGGAAGCCGGATCGAACCGGCCGATACCGAGCAGGACCCCTGGGTCGGTACCATCGCGCGCCGACTCGAGGCGCTCGCCGCCGCCGCGCGAGACCATGCCGCCGAGCGACCGGAGCATGCCGCGACCACCGACGCGCTGCTCGAGCGACTGCGATCGCTGGCCACCACCATGCACGAGGACGCCGCGCTCGGCATTGCCGTGCGCGACCTGTCGACCGGAGCGCCCGTCTTCGAGTGGGACGCGAGCCGCAGCCTCAACCCGGCCAGCAACCACAAGCTCCTCACCGCCGTGGCCGCGCTGGAGTTGCTCGGCGCCGACTATCGCTGGCAGACGCAGGTGCTGCGCCGAGGGGATCAGCTGGTGTTGGTGGGCGAGGGTGACCCCAGCCTGCAAGTCGGCGACATCGCGGCCCTGGCGGATGCCGTGGCCAATGCCGTCGACCTGTCGGAGATCCGGGGCATCGTCGTCGACGACACCGCCTTCTCCTCGCGTCGTTTCGGGCCCGGCTACGACGCACAGGGTCCCGGCTTCAGCTACATGGCACCCAGCGGAGCGCTCTCGCTCCAGTGGAACACGGTCGAGATCGAGGTCAAGGGCGCAGCCAAGGGCCATCCGGTTCGCATCGCCGTCTCGCCCCAGTGCGACCACATGGAGATCCGCTCGACCGCCAAGGGGGGTCGCGGTGCGTTGTCGGCCCAGACCTGGGCCCACGACGAGCACACCGTGGTCGATGTCCGTGGACACCTGCGGGCCGGCACGCGCTACACCAAGCGCCGCCGCGTCAACGACCCCGGCCGCTTCACCGCCAGTGCGTTCGCGGCCCAGCTGCAGCGCCACGGTGCTGGCCCTCTGAAGATCGTGCGAGGGAGTGCCCCGCCCAGCGCCGCGCTGGTCGCCACCCATCGCTCGGCGCCGTTGCCCGAGGTCCTCGAGTCCGCCCTGGCCTACTCCAACAACTTCACCACCGAGCAAGTCCTGCGCACGCTGGGCTGGCGCATGAGCGGCGAGGCGGGCGACTGGAACAACGGCCATCGTGCACTCGAGCGCTACTGGGAGGCGGCCGGCCTGCCCCTGGAGGCTCTCGCGTTCGAAAATGCCTCGGGCCTGTCCAGCGTCGGCAGGATCACCGCCGCCGCGCTCGCAGATCTGCTCGCCTTCGCGGCGCGTGAGGGCTCCCCTGCCGCCGCGCTGTGGTCGGCGCTGCCCGTCGCCGGACGCGAGGGCACCTTGCGGGGTCGTCTGCGGCGCTCCCACGGCCGCGTCCGCGCCAAGACGGGAACCCTCCGCGGCGCCAGTGCGCTGAGCGGCGTCGTCGAGGTGAAGGGGGGACGCCGCCTGGGGTTTTCGATCCTCGTCAACGGGCCCGTCTCGGCCCGCCGCAGCCGTCGGCTTCAAGACGATGTGGTCATGGCACTGCTGGAACACGGCGCCGCCGGCTGACGTAGACTGCGGACCATGTCGACCCGCCTGCTCGTCATCTTTGGGGGTGCTTCCTCGGAGCACGAGATCTCGCTGCGCAGCGCCAGCTCGGTGCTCAGCGCCGTCGATCGTGATCGCTTCGACCCCGTAGGCTTGGCGATCACCCGCGAAGGGCACTGGCGCACCGGGCCGCTGTCCCCTGCCCCATCGCCCGAAGAGCTCGCGCAGGTCGTCGCGCACGGCACCCCCGTGCCCGACATCCGTGATTTCGCCGCCGACCTGGTGTTCCCCGTGCTGCACGGCCCCAACGGCGAGGACGGCACCATCGCGGGTCTACTCGAGATTCTCGGCCTGCCCTACGTGGGCTCGGGCGTGCTGGCCTCCTCGCTGTGCATGGACAAGGTCGCACAAAAACACCTCGTCGCCTCCGCGGCGCCCGACGTCCCCATGGTCCCGTGGGTCGCCACCGACTCGCTCACCCTCGCCCGACCCGAAGCAATGGCCGACGTGCAGCGACAGGTGGCGCAGGCGCTCGGCTTTCCGTGCTTCGTCAAGCCCGTCAACCTCGGCTCTTCGGTGGGCGTCAGCCGTGTCGCCGCACCCGAGCAGCTCGCGGCCGCCCTGCAGACGGCGGCCCGCTTCGATCACCACGTGGTCGTCGAGCGCGGCGTGGATGCACGCGAGATCGAGATCGCCGTGCTCGGCAACGGCGGGCCACAGACCCAGCTCAGCGCCCCCGGCGAGATTGGGCTGCCCCCGGGCGTCTGGTACGACTACGACACCAAGTACATCGACGATGTCGCCACCTTGCACATCCCGGCCGAGCTCCCGTCATCGACGGTAGAGGCCATCCGTGCGGCGGCGCTGCGGTCGTTTCGGGTGACCGGATGCAAGGGCCTGGCGCGGATCGACTTCTTGCTGTGTCGGCAGACCGGCACGCCCTACCTCAACGAGCTCAATACGATGCCTGGCTTCACGTCGATCAGCATGTATCCCAAGCTGATGGCGCACGCGGGGGTTGGGTATGGCGAGCTGATCACGCGACTTTGTGAGCTGGGGCTGGCCAACCACGAGCGGCGTGGCACCCGGTCGTACGACAAAGCCTAGTACATCAGATCTGAAGTCCGTTCCGAGTTTCAGGCGATCTCCGTGAGCGTCCAAGGGAAGTTCTCGACGACGAGTGATACGAGCGTGTCGAGGTTGTCCCGGAAGGGAGTTTTCTCCCAGCGGCCTCCACGACC
>JAHZJA010000188.1 GCA_022601155.1 Deltaproteobacteria bacterium
GCCCCCGGCACCACGAACTTGCCGCCGAAGCCCAGGTTGAGCGTGTACGTGTTGGCCACTGCGTTGCCCTGACCATCGACCACCGAGTAGTGGGTGGTCTGCTCCGACTCGCGACCCGCCGCCATGCCTGCGCCGACCTCGTCCGAGGGCGTCGCGTGGTCGGGATCGATGTCGGACATGCGCTTGTCCACGTAATCGGTGGCCAGCATCCGCTCCATGGGCAGCTCGACGAAGTCCGGGTCGCCCAGCAGCATGTTGCGATCGGCGTACGTCCGCCGCATGGCCTCCACGAACAGGTGGACCTCGGTGACCCCGCGCCACGACTGCTTGTCGAGCTCGAGCGTCTCGGCCGCGGCCAACAGCTGTCGCAGCACCACGCCGCCCGCCGATGGCGGCGGCATGGTGATGATCTCGTGACCCCGAAACGGAAAGACGATCGGCTCGCGTTCCTTGGCGTGATACGCGGCCAGATCTGCAGCCTTCCAGATCCCCCCCGCTTGGCTGACCTCGGTGGCCATGCGCTCGGCCAGCTCACCTTCGTAAAACGCTCGTGGGCCGTCGTCGGCGATGCGCTGGAGGGTGGCGGCCAGCTCGGGCTGGACCCACGTGTCCCCCTCGGCGAACACGGTGCCGTCGGCCTTGCGGTAGTACGCCGCCGAGGCCTCGTACCCGGCCTTGGTCATCCGATTGGACCCGTACTCGAGATCCGAGGCGTGATAACTGTCGAGCACGTGGCCGTTGCGGGCCAGGTCGGCGGCAGGCTGCACCAGGTCCTTCCACGGCAGCGTCCCGAAGCGCTCGTGGGCCAGGGCCATGCCCGCGACCGTCCCGGGAATGCCCGCTGCTTTGGGGCCGAGCAGGCGCTCGTTGGTGGGCTCACCCTTGGCATCGAGATACATGTCGCGCGACGCAGCGCCGGGCGCCTCCTCGCGGTAGTCGATGGCCGCCGTCTTGCCGTCGCCCATCCGTACGATCAGGAAGCCGCCGCCGCCGAGGTTGCCGGCCGAGGGGTGCGTGACCGCCAGCGCAAAGCCCACTGCGACCGCGGCATCGACCGCGTTGCCACCTTGCTCGAGGATCCGCAGGCCCACCGTGCTCGCGTTGGCCTCGGCGCTCGACACTGCGCCGCGGGTACCGAGCGCGATCTCGGGGGCGTTGGCCTCCCCCTTGGGCATTCGCCGACGGTTCGCCGCCTCGGGCTCGGCCTCGGGCTTGTCGGGCGCCGGAGAATCGACGATGGCCTCACCATCAGCAGCGGTGGTGGGGGTTGCTCCCCGACAGCCCGCCAGGCCCCACACTCCCAAGGCCAGCAACGCCGCCACAGCGGTGCTCTTCGCACGCTTGGCGCGTACTGCGGTATCGACGCGAGACGACATGGCCGGGAGCCTACCCCACGCGGAGCACCCTCCGGGCCCATCGCGGACGGCGCCGTCGCATGCTCGGAGATTTCACACCCAAATGTCCTTGACAGCGTCGCAGCCTTTGCGCATCTTCCCGCACCCAAAGACACAAACCGCTTGGTCGGGGATCGTCTAATGGTAGGACAGCAGCTTCTGGTGCTGCTTATCAAGGTTCGAATCCTTGTCCCCGAGCCAACACTGGAGCCGTCCGCTCCAGCAACCGGCCCCATAGTCTAGCGGTTAGGACGCTGGGTTCTCATCCCAGAAACCCGGGTTCGATTCCCGGTGGGGTCACCAGACGAAACGAGCTCGCCACCTTCCAGGTTGGCGGGCTCGCTTCGTTTCGAACGTGGTGGACCCGGGCTCACCGACGAGACCCGCGCCTGGGCCTCACCACGTGGCGACGGCCAAAAAAAGCAACGCCGCAGCCCTGAAGCTGCGACGTCGGTCGGGTGCTCGCACGAGAGCGAGTCGACGGAGGATCCGAAGGAGTCTCGAACTCACCCCACCCAGTCACAGGTCCGGCGACCGGGGGCGCGCGGGTCGAGATCAAGACCCCGCCATGTCCGAACAGTGAGACCCCGGCTTCCGTGGCGATTTCCGACTCGAAGTGCCGAATTCATCATTTCGGTGGGGTATTGAAGGTGTTTGCCGGATATCAGCCCACGTTCCCACCCAAGCGCTGTGGTGTACGTCGAGCTATGTCTTTGCCGCATATCAACCGACCTTCACCCCGGACGTTTTTGGGGAGCGGTGCGGCCTGCCTGCTATGCTGATGGCGCCGATGCTGTCGGCCACTGTTCGGATGTCCGATGCCGCGTATGAGCGCTTGACCCCCGAGGACCTGGGGTTGCCGCCCGAGGCCCGCATGCCCGTGCGCTTCGGACCCGCGCAGCATTGGTCACCGCTGGTGCTCAGCTTCCCCCATGTGGGATTGGCCTGGCCCCACGACCTGTCCGCCAAGCCGCAGGTCGACTTCCCGCGCAACGCCGACTACGGCGTACACACCTTATACGACCTCGCCTCACACTGGGGCGCCGCGTCGGTCACCGCGGTCTACAGCCGCCTGGTTGCCGATCTCAATCGAGCGGACGACGACATCTCGCGTCGCATCGTCCCCGACCATCCCGCGCCCCGCCCACGGCTCAACCCCGGATTGTTGGCCACGGGCGACGAACCCGGGGCCGATCGCGATGCCGGACGCCCCGGACGTGGCGTCGTGTGGGCAACCGCGATCGGCAACGTGCGACTGCTGTCCGGGCCCCTGCCCTACGCGCAGTTCCGGCAACGCATGGACCGATTCCACGCGCCCTACTACCGCGCCTTGGAGATCTTGCTGGAGCGACGCCGCAAACGATTCGGCTACGCGATCCTCCTCGACGGTCACAGCATGCCGGGATCGGTCGCTCCCGATCTCGTGCTGGGGACCCTCGACGGGCGCTCGTGTGACTCGGCCATCCAGCGCGCGGCCCTCGAAGCCCTCGGTGGTGATGGCGACGATGGCCCCACCGGAATCCAGCTCGCCCTCAACCGGCCGTACCTCGGCGGCGAGCTCGTACGACGGTTCGGCAGACCCCACGAAGGCCTGCATGCGTTACAGCTCGAGGTGAGCCGCGAGCTCTACATGGACGAGCAGCGCTATCGGCTGTATGCGTTCCAAACCGAGAACGTGGGAACCGAGCCCTCCACTCCGCGTGGGATCTACGGAGAACCCGCTCGTGCGTCGACCTCGCTGCAGCATGCCAATACGCACCGAAAACCGATCGCTCCCAACTCGCGCCAGGCTCGCCGGTTGGCCGAGCTGCGCTCCCGGGTCCGCTCGCTCGTTCGCTGCCTCGCTGGAGGCAACCTGCTGGCAACGCAGCGACCCTCGCCCCCCACACCAGCCTCTGCCCCTTCGGTGGGCTAGATGACGGGTTGGCCCATGGATCAAGTCACAACAGCCCCTGCTCCCTTGTCCAATGAAAGACCGAGGGGCTACACTCCGACCGCGGTGACGCCCGGAGGAAAGGACGCAAGGCCGTGAGTAATTCCCGACAGGGTCAGAACGCCGACGCTTTCGACGACCTCCTCGGCCAGCTCGTCGACGAGTTGGCGATGACGCCAACGATGCC
>JAHZJA010000189.1 GCA_022601155.1 Deltaproteobacteria bacterium
CCAGGTCGCGCACGACCGCGGTCGCAAACAGGTTGGTGCTGTCGTCGGCCATCGCCAAGATCGCAGCCCGGGCGGTGAGCAGGCCCGCGCGGCGGAGCACGGCCGGATCGAGGGCATCGCCCACCACGTCCACGCCCTCACGCGCCCGGCGATCGATGGTCACCGTCTGCTCGCCCACGTCGTGGAGGAACTCCGCGACCTTCCGCCCCACCTCGCCGTAGCCGGCGATGACGAACGGGCCCTCGGCCGACAGCGGCTTGGCCTCCTCGCCAAGCCGGGCCAGCGCTTCCTCGCTCCCCACCGCCACCAAGATCGCGCCCGGCACCAGCAAGGTGGACCCGGGGACGCGCGCGCTGAACTCTCCGCCGCGCCACTGCCCCACCACGGTGGCGCCCGTCCGCCCACGAATGTCGGCGTGGGCGATGGTCTGCCCAGCCAGTGCGCTGTCACGGTGAACCCGGAGCTCGGCCGTGCGCAGCTTGCCGCCCAGGTGCTGGATCCCCGTCAGCCGTGCCGCCACTCGGCCGTGGGCGAGCCCGGCCAAGGCCGCCGCCTGCACATGGCGCGGGGTGTACACCGCCGTGGCTCCCTGCAGGAGCATCGGGCGACGATGCAGCGGCTCCTCCACCAGCGCAATGATCTCCCCGGAAAATCCCTGCTGACGTGCGGCCAGCACCAGGGCACCGTTGGCGGGATCACTGCCGTTGGCGATCACGGCCCGCGCCTTGGACAGCAGCTCGGGATCGGGGTCTTCGTCCTCGAGCAGCCCATACACGACCTGGCGGCCCCGGTTGCGAAGCCGCCGGGCCAGCGCCTCGTCTTCCTCGAAGACCACCACGTTGACCCCCGCGCGATCGAGCTCGTCGAGCAGCGAATCCACGGCACGGCTCCAACGGTAGATCAATACGTAGTCGCGCATCCCGGGGACCCCTCGCGGGAGACGTCCTTCGAAGCGCTGCTCGAAGTAGGGCATCACCAAAAGTGGGAACACCAAGAACGCCAGCGACAAGCCCACGAACTGCGACATCACCACGAACACGATCATCACCGGGTGTTCCCAGCGCGAGTCGCCGCCATAGCCGGTGGAGGTGAGCGTCTCTGCGGCCCACTGCAGCGAAGAGGAAAGATCGCGAGGATCTCCCTCCAGGTGCTCCATGCCGAGCATGTAGAGCACCGCGAGCACCACCAAGACGACCGGCAGGGCGGTCACCAGCAGCAGGATTCGGCGCAACGACGTGGACATGACCGCGGTGAGTGTAGACCCGCCGTGGGCCGTCAGCGGGTGAAGCTCGTCAGCAGGGCCGACGCTATCCCCATGAGCGATTCGCCTGCAATCAGCCCCGCCGCGATCGGGACCGCGTGGCTGACCAGCGCCTGGGGCCGGCGCCGGGCCACGACCCACGCGACCCCCCCTCCGATGAAGAACGACAGGGCGTTTGCGGGCGGCAGCACGAAGGCCAGGCCCAGCCCCGTGGCGCTGGGCAGCCATGGCCGCCAAGCGGGCCGGGCCCGCTCGAGCGCCCACAGTCCCACCGACAGCACCGCGGCCACCACGATCGCCAGCCGGGCAGACCCCGGGATTGCCGACATGCCCTGCCCCACCAGCTCCGCCACCGAGGCCCATATCCTCGCCGCAGGTGCCGGCCAGGTGCCGTTGGCCAGAGTGTTGGCATCGGGTACGACCCAGGCGAACACGGGCACGACCACCGCGACGCCCACCCCCACCCCGGTGAGCTGGGCGAGGAATTGGCGGCGCGGGTGCGCCCCCAGCAGCGCCCCGCTCTTGAGATCGGTCAGCAGATCCGCCGCACTCGCAGCGGCCCCTGCTCCCACGCTGGCCACCATCAACCCCGGGGCCACCTGCCCCGGCAACGCCACGCCTCCTGCTAGCTGCGCCAGCTTGCCCAGCGGCCCCGTCGGCGTCACGTCGGTTTCCCCCGTCACGCGAGCGGTCACGACGGCCAGCACCACGGCCAGCACCACCGAGAGCACGGCCACCCACCACGGGATCTCGAACACGGCGATCTGTAGGCCGATGCAGGCCAGCGCCGCCCCGCCACCCCCCAGCGCGACCCAGCGCGGCGGCACTTCGAGATCGGCGACGGGATCGTCGGCCGTCTGAGGCGAGCGCGTGCGCCAGCGAAGGTGGCCGAAGCTCCTGACGATCACAGGCCAGCGTCCGACCAGCGCCATCAGGCCTGTCATCACCATCATGGTGGAGCCGGGCCACACGCTCCACGCCACCACGTCGCGGTAGCCCGGGCTCGCGAGGTCTCCGCTCGCGTGGAGCCACGGCGCCAGGAGGCCGAAGCACACCACCGCCCCCACCCCGATGCTCCACGCCACCCGCCATCCGACCAAGATCCCCGCCGCGGGCAGCATCACCGAGATCTCGAGCATCCAGCCATACGACATCGCCACCGCCAGCCACGAGCCAGCCTCCACCATCGAGGCCGTGGGCAGAGCGGAGGGCAGCGCGAGCCATGAAGGCCACCCCAGCAGCGGGTGCAGACTCGGCATCACCGCGGTGCACCACTGCAGGGCCAGCCCCACCAGCAGTGCCACCACCAGCCGTCGTGCCTGCCGTGACCCCTGTTCAGCGTCTCCGTACAGGCTCCGCAACGTCTGAGCCGCAGCCGCCCCCGACGGGAACGGAAGTTGCTCGACATTGATGAGCGCCCGCTTGAGCGGCACGGCGACGAACAACCCTAAAATGCTGACCGACAGCACCCACAGCGCCAGCTGCCACAACGGCAGGTGCTGTCCCGTGACCATCAGGTGGGCCGCCATCGCCGAGGGCAGCAGCGCCCCCGTCGAGTACCCTGCGGCCGACGCAGTCGAGGCCATCGCATTGGCTTCGAGCACGGTCGTGGGTCGACGCATGATTCGAAGCCGCGCCGCCAGCCGCCAAAGCCCCCAACCCAGGACGCTGGCCGTCACCACCACGCCCATGCTCCAGCCGACCTTGAGCCCGACGTAGAGGTTGGACAGCCCCGTCAGCGCCCCCAGGCCCGCTCCCGTGAGCAGAGCCCGCGCCGTCAGCTGTGGAACATCGGCACCCCGATACACCCGCTCGCGCCACGCCCGCTCGATGGCCTCGGCGCGATGCGTGGCCAAGGTCGGCAGGGCCGAGGGCTCCGGAGCGGGCACGCCCGATGATACCGATGCAGAATGCCGTTTCAGACGACCGCAGTTTTGCAGGTAAACGATGCAATCACCACGATTCCGCGCGCGTCCCTGGGCTAGGATTCGATTCTGACCTCCATGTCTCGCGTCGGCACCGACCACCCCCGTGTCCACTACGACAACGCCACCCAGGCCTGGCGTCTTCTCATGGGTCGGAACTTCCACTATGGGTGCTTCGCCAGCCCCGACCAGCCCCTCGACGACGCGACGGCAGCACTGACCGAGCGCATGGTCCAGCACGCGGAGCTCAACGCCGACACCACCGTGATCGATGTCGGGTGCGGAATCGGTGGGCCAGCCATCCACCTGGCTCGTACCGTCGGGTGCACTGTGACGGGCATCTCCACCAGCGAGGTCGGCGTGACCACGGGTAATGCGCTCGCGACCAGCGAGGGCGTCGCCGACCAGGTCTCATTGTTGGTGCGCGACGGCATGGACAACGGCCTGCCCGACGCCGCATTCGACCGCGCCTGGGTGATGGAGTCGTCGCACCTGATGCCGGACAAGCCGGCGATGATCGCCGAGTGTGCCCGGGTGCTGCGCCCTGGTGGCCGCCTGGTGCTGTGCGAC
>JAHZJA010000023.1 GCA_022601155.1 Deltaproteobacteria bacterium
CAGCAGGGTCTGCAGCCGATGGGAGGCCTCGAAGCTGGCGCACTCGACCCCGGGTGCCTGCAGTCCGAAGCCCGTCCCCAGGGCATCGCGTACCCGGCTCACCCACGGCTCGAAGGTCTCGTCGGGCAGGGGCAAGTACGGGGTGGCGTCCAGCAGCAAGCCTCCGTCGCGGTACAGCTCCGCGGGGCGCCCGGGATCGACCTCGCGCTCGGGCGAGGGCTGGCCTGATGCGCGACCGAGCAGCGCCTGGATCTTCTGCAGCGACGACCTCTCCGTCCGGGGCGGGTGAGCGGCGGCGATCCACGTGAACACCTCCTCCATCTCGAACAGCGGGCCGGCGGGGCGCAGCACCGCGGGGATGCCTCGCGCGTATACCTGCGCCATCTGCTCGGCCGTCGAGGACAGCAGGGCGGACCGTTCGTCGTCACCACGGGGCGGGGCCGTCATTGACGCGACGGTAGGCTGCGACCCGGCGCCCGTCTACCGCCCCCGCGAGCGACGGCCCGCGGCGCCATCGAGCCCGATTGGCTCGAAGTCCGCGGTTCGAAGCCGCGGGGCCCGTCGGCGTCAGGCCCCGCCCGGGGCCCGCGGTGGCATGCGTCCCTTGGGCGGCGAGCGGCAACGTCCTCCGCACCACCACGAGGCAGTCCGTTTCGTCATCGACGTTGGACGAAGCCCAGCTCACATCTCACCGAGGTCGACGACGGCCGTCAGTACCTCGGTCGCCCGAGAGCAAGTGGGCGAGCAATCCTCACCGTTGGGGTGGATGGTCTCGTACTCCACGTCCCACATCTCGTCGACCAGCGGGGCGTCGCCTGCGATGACGGTCAGGCCCACGGTCGCCGGAGTCATCGAGTTGGACTGGTCTCGCACCTGGCCGAGGATGACGCCGTTGTTCGTGACGACGATGTCCAGCTCGAACGGACCCGCCCCTTCGGCGGGCTCGCACGACGAGGTGCCCGGAGAGGTGCTGCAGACGGTGCTGTATATCGAGCCCGCCACATCGACCACGATCTCGTAGGTCGAGTCCGGCAGGGCGCCGCTGTTGGGCCCTTCGATGACGATGTCGATGGTGGTGTCACAGCCTGCGTCGGTGCAGCTGGTGACGTCACACCCGAGCGCCAGGGTCAGGGTGGAAACGGCCAAGGCAAGGAGGGTGCGGAGTCCCATATGATGTCAGTGCCCGCCACCGGTCCAACGATCGAGGCGCGGTCGCATTTGTTCGACCGCGTGGGAGCGCCGTGGTCGCACACGGGGCGGCCTCATGCTCGGAGGAGCCGTCAGACTACCCGCCACGACGCTTGCGCTTGCCTCGCGCGATTTCGGTCGCGAGCGCATCGAGGCGTTGATTCCACTGGCGACGAAAGCCATCGAGCCACTGGTCGATCTCGTCGAGACCAGTCGGGTCCACCGAGTACAGCCGGCGCGGACCTTCCGCTCGCACCGTCGCGAACCCGTTTTCTCGAAGGACGCGCAGGTGCTGCGAGACGGCAGATTGGGTGATGCCGAACTCGCCCTGGATCGACTCCACGATCGCGCCCGAGGCGTGCTCCCCCCGAGCCAGCAGCTCCAGGATGCGCCGCCGCACCGGATCGGCGAGGACATCGAACGCGTGCATCAGTCCGAGTCGGGTGCGACGTCTTGACCGGTGTAGAAGGCCACCGTCCGCGCCGCCGCAGCCTCGGCCGCCGCCACATCGGTGCCGCTGGCAATCGACGCTCGTCCCCACCCCTCGCTGCAGTGCGCGACGAACCGGCGACCGGCTTCGGTGGTGGGCCACAGCGGCGCGACCTCGGGATCGATGGCGGGTGCACCCGCCAGGTGCTCGCCCAGGCCCACGAACCCGAGATCCCACCCCACCCCCGCCGCACCGGGGCCGAACTGGTCCCAGAACTCGGGGGGTACGTGGGACACGTGCTCGAGCACCAGCTGGGTGGAGTCTTCGGTGATCGCGGTGAGCCCAACGTCGACCCAGCTGACGTCCCCGCCCCACTCCCAGGTCACCGACAGCGTCCGCGGCGGCTCGCACTTGGTGATGTCGCCGCTGGCGTTGCCCTCGAGCTGGAACCGCCCACCCAGACGCAGCTCGCCCGTGACGGGCATGAACCACCGCGGCAGACGTTCGGCGTTGGTCACCGCGTCCCACACGTCGTCGATGTCTCCATCGAAGATGCGGGTCAGTGTGATGACCCGGGCCTCACGCCCGTCGATCTCACGCACGCTCACGTCTCGCTGCCCCTTGCCCAGATGCCGAGTGATGTCGATGTCCATATCAGCTGTGACTTATATAAGTCACATCTGATATGATGTCAAGCGCCGCTGCCCGACGGCGAATTGGTCGCCATCTCCGGGCTCGGCCCCCGATCCTCACGCTGGGCACCGTGGCCTCGCCCGTCGCGCACACTGCTCGACGAGTTGGGCCGCGGCTCGAATCGAAGCCGCCCGTTCGTCGACGACGAACGAGCCCCTCGGTCGGGTGCCGGCACCGAGCGTCGACCGTACTCGATCGCGCCGCGGCTCGCCGCTCAGCTGTCGGATCCGCAGGCGAACTGAATGCAGCTCATGTCCGGCGGTACACACCACCCGCAGCTGGCGTTGCAGCACTCCAGCTTGACGCCACAGGTAACGCTGCCGCACTGCTCTCCGGCCGCGGTCGGGATCGGCCACCCCGCCTGCTCTACGCGGGGAGTGGTGAGATCAGACGCCATCTCGTGCGCGACCGGGTCGGCCACGAGCACGGCGGCTCCGTCGTCGACCAACGCACCGCTCATGATCACGTGCCCCGCGTTCCAGTGCTCGTCGAGCGCCTCCTCCTGCTCGGAGGACAGCTCCACGGCGGACAAGTCCGTCGCCTCCACGTAGCACGTCGATTGCAGACTTCCGTCCGCACACTCGGTCAGCGACTCGCCCACCTCCTGCACGTACAGCCCGCCCTGATCGTCCGCTTGGGTGACGACGTAGTCGGCCGAGCGCACGCCGAGGTCGGAGTCGGTCGAGTCGACCGCACACCCCAACAACAGTGCGAGCGAAGAGACGATGGGAACTAACGACTTGAACGATGCCATGACGAGTTTCTCCTCCGGACCGTCGTAGTGATGTCGATGGACTCACCCCGATCCGCCGACGAATGCTACGGCGGAGCGCGGGGCGAAGGCGCTCGGGATGGGCAGCCGTGGCCGGGCTCGGGCCGACAATTGCCCCCCACTGCCCGTCCACCTCACAGGGGTTGCAGGTCCGGTGAGATCGTCGTGGGCCGATGTGCCCCTTGGACGTACTTGCGCCCCGCGATGGGCAGCGGCCGGCTGCCATGTCCGACTCCCCGACGGGAATGGACCACGGGGTCCACGACCGTTCAGTCGGCAGACGTCGACTCGTCGGCGTCGTCCGACCTGCGGCCTGGCATCTGCTTGATGTAGACGTCGTGCTTCGTGTAGGGAATTTCGATCCCCGCCACGTCGAACGCCTTGTACACGGCCGTGTTGAGCCGATCGATGAGCAGCCCGCGTGCGGCGGGATCATCGAGCCACACCAACAACTCGAAGCCCAGGCCCGACCCGCCGAAGCGACGGAATCGAACCGTCGGCGTGGGCTCGCTCGCGACCCTCGAGTCTGCACCCGCACACTCGATGAGCACCCCGCGAACCACATCCACGTCGCTGCCGTAGGCCACGTCGACGCTCACCCGCACGCGCTGCTTGGTGTCGGGTCCACCCATCTCGTTGATGAGCTGGGAGTTGGCGATGAGCGCGTTGGGAACCGTGATCTCCACGTCGTCGCGGGTGAGGATCCGGGTGGAGCGCATGCCGATGTGGGTCACCTTGCCGCGCAGGTTCCCGCGAATGGTCCCGTCGATGATGATCCAGTCGCCC
>JAHZJA010000190.1 GCA_022601155.1 Deltaproteobacteria bacterium
CCACCACGTGTAGTGGCCTTCACCCGGCTCGAACGCACGGAAAGTGTCGGTCCAGCCCGCATCGAACCACCGCCGCATCTCGGCGCGCTCGTGGGGCAGAAATCCACTCGTCTTGGGATTGCCCTTGGGTCGCGCCAAGTCGATCTCTTCGACCGCGGTATTGAAGTCGCCCATCACCAAGACCCGCGAGCCGCGGCGTTTGGCCTGGAGTGCATCGAACACGCGACGATAGAACGCCAGCTTGTAGGGCACGCGGCTGTTGTCACGATCTTTGCCGTTGCCGTTGGGGAAGTACACGTTGGCGATCACCAACCGACCGAACCGTGCGATCTGAACCCGTCCCTCGCGGTCGAACTGCGGCGCATCGAGACTCGTGACGATCGAGTCGGGAGCACGCCGCGAATACAGGCCCACTCCGCTGTAGCCCTTGCGCTCCGCGGCGACGAAGTGGGCGTGCCAGCCACGAGGATTCCGGAGCGCAGGCGACAGTTGCTCGGGACGGGCCCGGACCTCCTGCACCGCAAAGATGTCGGCGTACCGGAGTTGTCGGGCAAAGCCTGCCTTCTCGCAGGCCCGCAACCCGTTGACGTTCCACGACAGCACCCGCAAACGTCTCTCGCTCACCGCCGCATGGTGGTCCCGCGATGGGCCGCGCGCAACGTCCGGCCGCCAATGGGCCACGTTGACCTCGTCCAGCCAGCCACACGACAATCGTGCCGTGAGTTGGCATCCATGGTTCGGCCTCGTCTCGGTGCTCGTCGCGGTCGGATGCGGCGACGACCCCCCACCAACCCCGGGCGCCCGCGTCACGTTCGATGACCTGTGCGACGCCAAGTACGACCTACCCGACGGCTCCTACGGCGATGCGCCTCGGCCCCGGGTCACGATCGATGGATATCTCGTCGCGCCCAAGATGTTCAGCTTGTGCTCCAAGACCTGCTCATTCGACCTGGTCGAGAGCCTCGATGAAGGTGCTCGCTCGATCCGCTACTCGGTGATGCTGGGTACCGAGCCCAACCGCCTCGAGCCTCTCCCCGAGAAGTTCGACCCCACCGATTTCAAGCTCCACACCAAGGACGACCAGATCGTCGGATTCGGGGACGAGGTGCGCTTGACCGGGCAGCGGTTGGGTACGAGCAAGGACGATGACTGCCAGCTGTACAAGGTCGATCTGATCGAGAAGCCCTAGCGCACGTCCAGCGTCATCCCGCGCACGCCCATGTCGACCACCGCCTCGCCCGCGAGCGGTTGCCACGATCCATCCCCGTTGCCATCGATCCACTCGAAGCTGCGATCGGTGGACAGCGTCGCCGCGATCACGCGGTCTTCGTCTTCATCGCCCCGGATGACGAGCGGAGGATCGAAGACCGCGGTGACGATGCACGAGCCGACCTCGATCGGGGAAGTCGCATCGATGGGGTTGGGCACAGTCGTTGCCCCGGCCGGGGCTTGTCCCTGCACGGCAGCCATGCCGGGAGCCTTGAAGGCAAAGTAGCCCTGCGGACGATTGCCGTCGATGTGGATCGTCTCCGCTGCGATGGAGAACTCGCTGATGTAGGTGCTGCTCTCGATGAATGACGCCAAGCGCCCGGTGACCTCGAACGGCTGCCCCGCCACATCCACCTCGAGATCGACGTCGTACTCCTGGTAGGAGACCGCGATGCGCAGATACTCGTAGGTCCCCGGCATCAGGTCGGCCAGCGCCGCCACCACGATCTCTCCTCCGGGCGTCACCACCGGCTGTGCATCGAAGTCGACCGCCAAGTGCCCTCCCTTGGTGGTGTGCGGGCTGTCGAGGACGATGACCCCTGCACCCAAGGGGGTGAACGCACTGGGGACCAGCTCGGCGTGGTGCACTCCGATGCGCTGAAACACCGGGTCCTGCCCCGCGTGGCCCTCGGCCATCGGGGCGGGCAAGCCCAGGTTGTTCAGCCGAGGTGCATCGGGATCGACATCGATCCGCAGCACCAGTGCGGGACCCTCGATCTCCGGTCCGAGTGGTTGCGCGGACTCGGGTTCGTCGCGGTCCCAGCCATCGAGGGGGTTCGCCGTCAGGCAGCCGGCCAACAGCACCGCAACAGCCACACCACTCCCACCACGCAACAGCAAGTCCAAGCCCGTCATGGCTGGGTGCAACACCGCCCGGGTCGACGGGTGTCACCCAGGGAGATCGGAGGAGCCTGGGAGGTCGTCCGCCGCTCGCGTGGCTGACGCGGCATCTTGCATCGCGTCACCGCGCGTTTCGGGTCGGGCGGGCACGCTGCACACGGCCGCGCCGCACTGCCCGGTCATCGGGACTGCCGTTGGTCAGCAAATCCCCGACCCACGCACTCGCCGCACGCGTCTGCCTCGTGGCAACCCTCGCTCGACGGCCCCACAACACGGTAAACGCGCGCCGTTCGGCTGGACACCAACACCCGCCAGCGGACCCCTAGGGGCAAATCGGAGCAAGATGTGCACGTCGTGAATACTCCCGCCTCCGCTGGGTGACTTCTACTTGCAGGTGCCGACCGGAATTTTCCCGATCAATACCGCGCAGGCTGCCCGACCCGATCGCGTGGACCAGCACGGAGCCCGGCAGGAGGGTGTTTGGATGAGGAGCCCCCAATACGCGCGCATCCCGTCGCCACCCCCCCGGCTGCACACCGAGCGCGCCCATCCAGCCGACGGCTCGTCGAAGGGGAACACGACCGCCCTGTGGAACGACGCCCAACCCGTTCCGTACCAGCCGACCCACATCACTGTGGTGTGCAAGACCACGGCATGGGTGGACCACAAGGCCGAGGCACGCAAGCCGGCCGGCCCTGTCCCCGCCGCGATGGGGAGGCTCCCCGTGCCGCGGAGACTCCGACAACCACGGCGCCTCCCACCGCCGCCAAACATCCCACAGCCGCAGCTCATCTCGCAGCCGCAGAGCATCCCGCAGCCGCAGGGTATCCCGCAGCTGCAGAGCATCCCGCAGCCGCAGGCCCCCCCCAGCCAGGATCAAGGTGTCCTCGACCTCATCGAGGCCAAGGTCCGGGAGCGCCTGTTCGTCCGCGACGACGTGAGACACGTCGGCCGATTCGCGCTTCTGAAGCAGATCGGCCGCGGCGGCATGGGTACGGTCTACTCGGCCTACGACCAGCAGCTCGACCGCAAGGTGGCGATCAAGATCCTCCGGGAGGATGAGCTACCCGACGAGACGGCGCGGCTGCGGTTCAACCGCGAGGCGCAGGCGCTCGCCCGCTTGTCACACCCCAACGTCGTGACGGTTCACGACGTCGGCAAGTCCCACGGCGAGCTGTTCTTGGCGATGGAGTTCATCCGTGGCGAGAGCATCGCCGACTGGCTGCTTTCGAAGCCCGACTGGCGAGTGGTGCTCGACGCCTTCATGCAGGCCGGCCGCGGCTTGTTGGCGGCCCACCAGGCGGGCCTGGTCCACCGCGATCTCAAGCCCCACAACCTCATGCGCAGCGACGAAGGCGTGGTGAAGGTCCTCGACTTCGGCCTCGCGCAGGTTGCCAACGACGATCCCGGACTCGAGGTGCTGACGCGGCCCGGCGTGGTGGTGGGCACCCCCGCCTATATGTCGCCCGAGCAGATCCAGGGTCGGCTGGTCGACGCATCGAGCGACCAATTCAGCTTCTGCGTGGCTCTGTACGAGGCGCTGTACTCGGAGCGGCCCTTCGAGGGCCAAGGCTTCCCCGCCGTCGTGCTCTCGCAGTTCAACGGGCAAAGCCCGCTGCGACAAGCCCCCAGAGACACGCGTGTGCCCAACGCCGTGCACAAGGTCTTGATCCGCGGCCTCGAACTGCGGCCCGAGGAGCGCTGGCCGTCCATGGAGGCGTTGCTGGAGGCCCTGTCACGGGCGCCCAGGCGTCGCCTCAAGCGATCGGTCGTGGGACTGGCGAGCGTCGCGGTGCTGGGTGTC
>JAHZJA010000191.1 GCA_022601155.1 Deltaproteobacteria bacterium
CACCATCCCCACCAATGTCTTCTACTCGGCCTACATGGACGTGACATCCAAGGACATCTTGGCGAGTTATGCTCTGGGCAAGGCGCTGTGGGACTTTACTCGGCTCGCCCCGACCGGCCCCCAGTCGTTCTATTCGCGGTACCGCGCGTTTCTCAGCGCCAACCAGGGGCTGCTGCCATGAGCGCCGAGGCGACCAGCGTCGATCTGGCCGATGTGCAGGCCATCGTGTTGCGGGGGTTTCGGTACAACGAGGTCCTGCCCCATTTCTACGTCGCCTTTGTCTCGTTCTCGGACACGGCGGGCGCTCCGGGCTTGGTCGCACGGCTGCTGCCGCACGTGACCAGCTGTACGGCATGGGACCAGAGTACCGGCCCGTTCGTCCTCAACCTGGGGCTGTCGCCGGTCGGGCTCACCGCACTGGGGCAGGACATCGATGGCTTTCCCGCGGCGTTCGTCGACGGCATGGCGAGCCGCGCGAAGATCTTGGGCGATATCGGTGACAGCGCGCCCGAGCACTGGGAGCCGGGCTATCGCGCGGTCGATGTGGGGCTGGCCATCTTCATCCAATCCAAGACCACCGAGGGCATCGCGCAGGGCAAGGCCGAGCTCGAGCAGGCTCTTCAGGCGGCCAGCGGTGCGAAGATCGTGTTCGAGGAGGACGGCAATGCGTTCCCCGATCGCGCGGCCTCCGAGCACTTCGGCTTCGTCGACGGCATCGGTCAGCCCTTCGTGGAAGGAAGCGGGCTGACCGAGTACCCCGGCGAGGGCACGCCACTGCCCGACGGTACATGGGCGCCGATCAAGACGGGCTCGTTCGTGCTCGGGTACACCGACGAGTTCGGCAACAACCTGTTTCCGGACCCACCGTTTCGCAACGGCAGCTACCTCGCGTTCCGCAAGCTCCACCAGCGGGTGGCGGCATTTCGAGCATTCACCGCCCAGATGGCGGCTCACGGCAGCGGCAACGAAGAGCACGAGGCTGCGCGGTTGGTGGGGCGTTGGCGGAGCGGAGCACCGCTCGACCTGGCCGACGAGGTCGACGATCCCGGGCTGGCGAAGGACTGGAATCGCAACAACGACTTTCGCTACTCCGACGACGCTCGGGGCTTCAAGTGCCCGCATGGCGCCCACGCGCGTCGTGGAAATCCGCGCGCCGATCCGACCGGCCCAACCCTGCAGCAGGTTCGGGAGCATCGCATCATCCGTCACGGGGTTCCGTATGGTCCGTGGTTGCCCGAGGGGGCGCCCGACGATGGGCAGTCGCGGGGCATCTACTTCATGGTCGTCAATGCGAGCCCCGAGCATCAGTTCGAGTACGTGCAGCAGAATTGGATGAACGGAACCCTCTCGTCCACGGCGCTGAGCACCGAGATCGATCGCGATCCTCTGGTGGGTGCCAACGACGGGAAGGGCAAGTTCGTGGCCACCAGTGTGGAGCAGCCCACCATCGGCTGGGGGCTGTCGCGGTTCGTGGATGTGCGGGGGGGCGCGTACTTCTTCATGCCCAGCCTGACCACGCTGCGTAGCTTGGCGCAGTAGAGCGCGACCCCCGGTCCGCATCGGCGCGCGGACTCGCGGGTCGACACCCGGTCGCGGCACTGGTGGGTGGGTGCAGCCGAGCTGGCCCGTCGACGAGGCGGGGTGGGGGATGCCCTCTGGACGAGATCCGGGCGCAGGCGCCCGCGGGCGTCGAGCCGCTCATCGACGACCTGTTCGAGGCGATTACGCTGTGGGACTGCAAGGCGGTCGAGGCCAGCTTTACCGCCCTGCCGGACGGGACCTACCGGGTGCACTTGGTGGTCGAGGTGCGCAAGCTTCGTGCGGACGGCGATGGGGTGCAGACACGGGTCCCGGTCGATGACTGGATCGACATCGCGGTGTTCGGTGAGCAGGAGCGCGACGGTGAGGTCGAGGAGACGGTCTCGTGGCTCGACAAGCGGCGGATTTCGCAGGAGCGCGTCGAGTTCGAGTTGATCGTCGATGAGCGGCCCGTCCGCGCTGGAGTGGGCCCCCACCGCAAGCTCATCGACCGGCGCGGCGAAGACAACGTGGTGCCGGTCGTGGCGGCGGACGCCCTGCCCGGCGGGCGATTGATCGACGCGGAGGTCGATGCTCGTGGCGGCGAACGGGCGCTCAGGTGGCCGCGTCGCGCTCGGACAGGGCGCGCTCGATCGCGGCGCGCAATGTTCTCTCGTCTTGAGCACCCTCGAAGCGTTGACCACCGATGAAGCAGGTCGGGAGCCTCCTGACCCCTGCGATGTTGGCGGCGTCGGCATCGTCGGCGAGCTGCATGTCGGGCCGCTCGGAGTCGAGGCAGCGGTGCAGCTCGGCCGCATCGACGCCGAGCCCCTCGGCACAGGTCACGCAACCATCGAGGCTCAGATCACTTGCAGCAAACAAGGCGTTGGCCACCGCCTCGCCCTGGCCCTGCTCTTGGGCGCAACAAGCGACGCGCGCCGCCTCCCGGGCGTGCTCGTGCATGGGCAGCGGCAGATGCTTGTAGACCACCTTCACCCGCTCACCGTACTCGTGGAGGATGCCTGACAGCGTGCCGTGCTGGCGGCGGCAGAACGGACACTGGAAGTCGACGAACTCGACGATCGTCAGCTGGCCCTCGACCTCGGCGGCGGCAATGATCTGGGGGGTGGGGCCTGCAGGCGTGGGTTCGGGGGCCGGGGGGCGGGTGGCCATGGCGATGACCAGAGGTGCGGCCACACCAGCGAGCACGGTGGTGGGCGCGCGCCACCCGAGCCGCGGCCCGGGCCTTGGCAGTGACGGCGCCAGCGAGCCGATCCCCAAGCCCAGTGCACACAGGTCGACGACGACGCAGTAGGGGCACCACGCACCGATCACGGCACCCTGGAGCGTGAGCAGGACCAGCGCGGCCAGGCCCCCGGCGACACCCAGGACGACCGGCGCGCGACGGGCACGCAGCCGGGCGTCGATGAGCAAGCTGCCCATGACCACGAAGAACAGGACCCCGAGCGCCGGCATCGGGATCCCGGCGACGGAGGAGTAGGCCGAGGCCCGAACCGTGTCGCACCCTCCTCCTGGCCCACAGAACGCGCTTTGGGGCGCCAGATACTCGAACAGCAGCACACCGCTGGTGGCTGCCCCGACGGCGGCGAGCCCGAGCATGCCCAGCAGCAGCGGACGGTGGAGGCGGGAAGGAGGACAGGTGGAAGCGTGGGGGCTGGGCATGGCGCGGGG
>JAHZJA010000003.1 GCA_022601155.1 Deltaproteobacteria bacterium
GATCTCAACGTTGGTCGGTGGCTCAGAGCGAAGTCCAAAGAGGGCGCGCCGCTGCACCTCGATACCTTCATCGAGGAGATTCCGTTTCAGGAGAGCTATCGCTACACCAAGCGTGTGGTGGAGGTCTCGGCTGCGTACTCGATGCTGTACAACGGGGAGCTGCCCCGGTGGAGCAATGACGTCGACCCCGTGGTCGAGGACAACATCGGGTTCTAGAATACCCCGCATGAGCCACTACGTTCAGGCGTGCGTCATCGCGCTCGCGGTCAGCGGGCTGGGTGCGGCGTGCGACCGATCGTCCTCCGAGCCCACGCCCGCCGCCGAGCCGGCCCGGTCCAAGGTGCAGGAGTCTCCGGAAGCCAAGCCGGTCGCAGCCGCGGCCGAGCCCGACGAGCCGCTCCATCCGGGGCCTGGGGTTGCGCTGCTCAACAGCTACGTCGGCTGGCTCAAGCAGCTGGCCCAAAATGGAAGTGTGGACGGGTTCGCCGAGGCCTTGAAGGAGGAGCGGAAGCGCTGCGACTCGGCCCTCGCTCGCGGCACGATCGACGCCGAGTTCCACCGTCGTCTCACTCGCCTCCATCACCTGACCGAGCTCATCCTCCGTCCGGCGAGCACCGAGGAGCGCGAGGTGATCGCCAAGGAACTCACCGCGTTCGTGCGCGAGGTCGAAGGCTCGACCCGTACCATCGGGACCGATGGCGGACTGGCAGACATCAGCGAGTCTATCGCCGAAGAGGTCTTGCGCCTGTACGAGCACGTGGCCGGTCCCGCGGGGCGCAAGGCGGCGGAGCAACGGCACTTCCCCCCGCCGGGGTGACCCGCGTCGCCGACGTGTTGGCAACGACACTGTGTTCGTCTGCAATCGCCCGCGAGCGCCGGGTCCGGGGGCTGCACACCACGAACGTCGAACCGGGTTGCCGCTAGACTTCACGCCATGTGGATGCGAACACTTGGATTCATCGTGATGTCATCGGGTCTCGTTGCAGCATGTGGCGACGATGAAGGCACGGGCTCGGGAACGACCGCGGGCAACGGCAGCACGGCTGCCAGCACCGAGGCCGATCCGACGGGGCAGGTCGCCACCGATACCCCGAGCAACACCACGGGGGACGACCCCAGCTCGGGCTCGGCCACGACGACGGCCGCCGACAGCACCACCAACGGCACCGATCCCGACAGCTCCGGCACCACCTCCGGGGCGGCCCCGTGCGAGGGGATGAGCTTCTTCGCGACCAGCGTGGGCAGCGGCGAAGCGGGTGGCGATCTGGGAGGGCTGGACGGTGCGGATGCCACCTGCCAGATGCTCGCCGATGCGGTGGGGCAGGGGGCTTGCACCTGGCATGCGTACCTCAGCACCAGCACCGAGGACGCCCGCGATCGAATCGGCACAGGCCCCTGGGAGAACGCCATGGGCGATGTCGTCGCCGACAGCGTGGAGGCCCTGCACACCGACGGTCTGCCCAATGGCATGCCGCAGCTGGTGCTCGATGAGAATGGTGTGGAGGTGCCCGGCAACCAGCACGACATCCTGACCGGTTCTCAAGAAGATGGCACCCTCCTTCCGAACGCGACCTGTGCCGACTGGACCTCCGGGGAGCCGGGCGACGAGGCGGGGGTCGGCCACAGCGACATTCGGCAGAATCCCCAGTTCAGCCCCTCTTGGAACGCGGCCCATGTGGTGGGTGGGTGTCGACCGCAGGACCTGCAGTCGACCGGTGGGGCCGGGCGACTTTACTGCTTCGCTCTTTAGCCCCCGCGTGGGTGCGCGGCCTCGGCTCGGATCCGTCGAGCGACGGGGGAGGCCGGCGGGGCCGTGACATCGGACGAGGTGCGCTCGTCGCACTGGTGCGCCCGTCGCCGTGCGAGCCGAGCTCGGAGGCGCCGCCGCCTCCCTGCACGACGTTCGTCACTACACCTGCTGCTGCGCGGTCGCATTCGGGCAGGCGGTGGCGAGGGGGCGCGTGGTCACCCGCGGAGCGAACGCGACCTCGCCCGATAGCTCACGCCGCCTGCGGTCCGCGTTACCGCCAGCCGCTGCTATACCGGGCGCGCCATGCCGAGCGCTGAAATCGTCGAGATCTTCGAGGCCATGGGACTGACACCGCCTGCCGACGTGGACGGCGGTCTCGCGGTCGAAGACCCCAGTACGGGGCAGACCGTGGCCACGGTTGCCCAGGATGACCGCGAGGCCGCGATGGCCAAGCTGGCGCGCGCCCACGCTGCGTTCGCGTCGTTTCGCGAGGTACCGGGCCCCGTCCGTGGGGAGCTCGTTCGGCAGATCGGCGTGCGTCTTCGGGAGCACAAGGACTCGCTCGCACGACTGGTCTGCGTGGAGATGGGCAAGGGCATCGAGGAGGCCCGCGGCGAAGTTCAGGAGATGATCGACATCTGCGACTTCGCCACCGGTCTGTCGCGGAGCCTCGGCGGTCGGACCATGATGTCCGAGCGCGCTGGCCATCGGATGTTCGAGCAGTGGCAGCCGCTGGGCACCGTGCTGTGCATCACGGCCTTCAACTTCCCCGTCGCGGTGTGGGCCTGGAACGCGGCGCTGGCCCTGGTGTGCGGCGACCCGGTCGTGTGGAAGCCCAGCCTCAAGACCCCGCTGACGGCCATGGCGACCCACGCCCTGGTTCGTCCCGTAATGGAGCAGGCCGGTCACCCCGATGTTCTGCAGCTGACCTTTGGCCCCGACGCCGAGGTCGGCCAGGCGCTCGTCGACGATCCGCGGGTGCCCCTGGTGAGCGCCACGGGCTCGTGCGCCATGGGCCGCAAGGTTGCGCCGCGGGTTGCCGCTCGGCTCGGTCGCACCCTGCTCGAGCTGGGGGGCAACAACGCCGTCATCGTCGACCACACCGCCGATCTCGATCTCGCGGCGCGAGCCATTGCGTTTGGTGCTGCGGGCACGGCCGGACAGCGCTGCACGTCGACCCGGCGGCTGCTCGTCGCGGGTTCGATCGCCGAGGCGCTGACCCGCAAGGTCGTCGCCGCCTACCACCAGTTGATAGAGCGCATCGGGGATCCTCGCGATGCCCACAACCTCGTCGGCCCGCTCATCGACGCCGGGGCACGCGACCAGTTCATTGCTGCCATCGAGCGCATCCGTGCCGATGGAGGCGAGATCGTCGTCGGCGGTCGTGTCGTCGAGCACGCGGGCTATTTCGTCGAGCCCACCGTGGTCAAGGTCCCCACCGATCGCCCGTTTCCGCTGATGGACGAGGAGACCTTCGCGCCCATCTTGTACGTGCGCAGCTACGACGACGACGATCTCGACGGCGCCATCGCGGTGCAGAACCAGGTCGAGCAGGGCCTATCGAGTGCGATCTTCACCGACAGCCTGCGCTCGGCCGAGC
>JAHZJA010000192.1 GCA_022601155.1 Deltaproteobacteria bacterium
CGCCACGCCGGGGTAGTCGACCCAGGTCCTGTAGGTGATTGTGTCTCGTTCCCCTGTCCAGCCCATCGCAGAGGAACTGGGGAGTATCGATACCTGCTCGTCGCGCGGCGACAGCAGCGGGGCCACGGCGATCTCCTCGCCGAACTCGACCGCCAGGGGCTCGCCGACCGGATGCTCCAGCTCTCGACCGTCAGGCCATGTGATGACGAGGGTCTCGATGACGGGCGCTGCGTTGGGTGCAAGTTGTTGTGAGACCGTCAGGGGCGGGAGGCTGGCGAGGGGGTCGATGTTGGGTGGCACCTCACCGCCTTCGGCCTCGAGTACGTCGAGCAAGTACAGGGCGAGCGGCACCGCGGGGCCCAGCGGTACCGTCCGTGACCCCAGGACACAGCCCCACAGGTCGCCAGGCGGATTGCGTTCGAGTGCCTCCATGCACGCCGCTGTGGTCGGCCCTCCAGGGACCCCGCTGACCAATCCGATCTCGAGGTGATAGGGAGTGGGGATCAACAGCAAGGGCATGACCAGCTGCGGTCGCGACCCGACCCCGGCGTCGCACGCCCGGAGCAAGCGCCCGTCGGGCAGGTCGTCACACCGCACCAAAGGGGTCAGCTGGCTCGCCGATTCAGGGCAGTCGTTCGTGCACAGCAGCCACTGGGCCTCGGTCTCATCGAGATCCAGCGGGCCCTGGTCGCTGGCGACCAATGCATCCAGTTCGAGCACGTCCAGGGGCAGCAACTCCGCCCGGCGTCGATCGGGTGGTAGGGGACCGAAGCCTACGGCGTAGGGGCCGTCTTCGACGACGTCGGCGCGCAGGCCCATGAACACGGGCTGCTCCCCAACGAGTCGGTGGTCGCGGTAGGGCTCGAGGCATGCGCCCAGCGATGCAAGGAGTCCAAGAGGCAACGCAACCCTCGCCAATACCACCACGACGTTCGAAGGCTAGCACCGCCAGCTTCGGTGTCCGTCTTCCTGTGAACGAAAAGTGTCGAGTGGGTTGATCCCCGCGGCCACCGACGGGGTCATTCCCCGCAATGGAGGAGTGTGGCAGCCCCAGCGTGGCAACGCCGAGCCGTGGATCGGTGGGGAGACATGACACGAAGTCGGTTGTCGTTCGAGCGCGCGCGACATTGCTGCAGCGCACGAGACCATCGATGACATTTCGTCCGAAGCGCCGGCGTGCTTGGATCCCACCGCGCGTACGGAAGTCGGGGCCTCGTCTGCGGGGCGGACGGTGGGCCGGTCGTGGTGAGACCTAGACGTGCATCACGGTCGGGCCGCTGTCGAGATCGAGGAGCGCGTCGGACTCGGGCGAAGGGCAGGGGGCGAGGCGGTGCGAGGTCGTGGTCGAACTCGGTGGTGCTGTGGTCACCACGCCGCGTCATGCTCGTGGTCCACGGCGAACGTGGCAGGGATGACGCGGTTGCCTCGATCGATCCCGAGCCCATCGATGTCTGGGCTTCGTCCAAGCGTTCACGCCGGGGTCTTCACCGTGACTTCGTGCTGCGCGGTGGTGCCGATGACCGGCGCATGATGTCGAGGGCGAGGTCGGCGAACATCGGTGGGCGACGATTGCTCGGCCGGGGCTCGGAGCGGGCGCGGTGCGGGAGGGGACAGGCGTGGGCCCTTGCGCTCGACCCCAACTCGCCGAGCCGGGGTCGGCCCTGAACGACGGGCTTCGGCGAAGCGGCGTTCCGGATTGGACGAGATCTTCGACAGCGCCGACGCGACGCCACCGGGTGGGGCGACGTGGTCGGCTCCGGTCGCCCATGCCGTGGGTTCGCATCGGGCGGCGACGCTCGCTCGTCGCCGTCTTGCGTTCGTGGCACTCGCCGCACCGAGGGCAATGGCGGGATCACGCGATGCTGGGTTGTGGGATGGTTAGTTGCGCGCAGGTCGATGAAGCCGGCCGTGGCCGGCCGCGGCTGGTCTCGGGCCCGGCGCTGACGTCGCTATCCTCACAAAGGTCCCCCGCGAGGGCTCGATTGCCGTAGACGGAAACCCCCCAATCATGACACTCAATCTGTGTGCTTCGGTCGTTGGGTCAGCAAGGATGGTTTTCTGCGGCGCCATCCCCGCAAACGCTCAAGGACGCGGCGGCACCGGTCTGCACTCGCACCACGGCTCGCTCGACGAATGCTCGGGCCGGCCACCCCGGACGACGAGGTCGGGGTTGACTCGGAGGTTGTTGGGTCCCATGCACGGACAACATTGGATGATCGCGGCGAGCGTCGCACTGAGCCTATCGTTTATGTCGGGGACGGCCCGCGGCGAAATGCCGCAGGGGCCCGATGGCGAAGCGGGCGAGACTCCGCGGGGCACGTATGTGCGGGTCTATGACGTCCCGCTGCTGGACAAGCCGACGCCCCAGGAGGGCGGCATTCCTCCGCATATCCTGTTCCTCCAGCGGTGCGAGGGCGGGCTGGACTTGTCGCCGGGTAGCGGTGGCTCGGTCGCAAACGAGTCCACCATCATCATGGGCGACGTCAGCCTGCCGCCGTACCCGTTCGGCGATGAGTCATGGGACCAGGTCGTCGCCACCTCGCAGCTCATCTTCTCGCCGTTCAACATCGAGGTCACCGATGTCGACCCTGGCGATGTTCCGCACGACGAGGCGGTGGTCTGTGGCTCGGCTGAGGATGCGGGCTTCCCCGGGGCCGGTGGTGTGGCCCCGTTCACCTGCGGCATCATCGAAAACCCGATCACCTTCACGTTCCCGCAGACGTTGGGCGACAACCCGCAGCTCATCGCAGAGGTCATCGGGCAGGAGGCTGCCCACGCGTGGGGACTCGACCACGAGTTCCTGTGCGAAGACCCCATGACGTACCTGTCTGGGTGCGGCTCCAAGACCTTCCAGGATATCGATGCGGAGTGTGGGGAGTTCGAGGCGCGGCCGTGTGACTGCACTCCGGACACCCAGAACTCGTTTCAGCTCATCCTCGAGGCATTTGGCCCGGCCATCCCGGACCTCGAGGGGCCGCTCATCTCGGTGACCGCACCGCTGACCGGCACCATGTTCGAAGAGGGCATCCCGTTCAACGTCATCGCCGAGATCACCGATGAGAGCGACATGGACCGGGCGGAACTCTACGCCAACGGTCAGCTGTTCTCGATCGACACCACGAGCCCGTGGGGCTGGAGTGTCGATGCGCTGCCTCCGGGCGTCGTCACGCTCGAGAGCG
>JAHZJA010000193.1 GCA_022601155.1 Deltaproteobacteria bacterium
ATGGAGCAGATAAGCGGCTTCGACAGCTTCGTTGGGCTCGAAGGCAACATCACCATTCGCGACAACCCGGTGCTGACCAACATCGATGGTCTCAAGGGCCTCGCGGTGGTCAACGGGGTCTTGGCGATCACCGCCAACCCGATGCTGTGCATGACCAGCGTCAATTGTGTGGGCGCCGGTATCGTTCAGCCCGCAGTTCCACCGCCCGAGTGGAGCACGATCGCCAACGACGACGATTGTTGAACGTCGGCGGCTGTTGAACGTCGGCGGCCGGGTCGTGTGCACCCTGACGGTCCATCGCCAGATCTCCTCGCGGGATGGTGGTGCATGGGCCGCGTCGTTGCGTGCACAGACGGTGTCGGTGGCCGTGGCTCCAACAGTGAGCAGGAGCGTGCACGGCGAGGTTGCGCACATCGATTCCGAAGGCCCTGCTTGCTTCGGTGCTTAGGCCGGTTTTAGGGTTGGCGAGCCGGCCGCGTGCGGCTGGTAGGAGAAGGGCACACTTTGAAACTTTCAAACTTCACCATGAGCCTGCTGCTTGCCTCGCCGCTGACGATGATCGGCTGTCCCGGCGATGACAGTGGAACCCCCGCCGACGGCAGCACGTCCGGCACCACCGCGAGCCAAACCGACAGCTCGGGGGGTGACGCCACCGCAGCCGCGACCTCCACTGGAGTCGACCCCAGCACGGGCGTCGACACGATGGACGACACCACGGGTGACCCGCCGGCCAGCTGCCAAGATCCGCAGGAGATCCCCAAGGGACCCGACTGCACTGGGGTCGACGGCGTGTTGGACAACAGCGCGATCATCGAAGAGGGCGGCGACACCATCGCGATCCTCGAGGGGATCCGCGAGGTCACCGGCTCGGTTCGCATCAACTCGATCGACATCGCCGATCTGAGCTTCATGGAGTGCCTGGACACGGTCGGCGGCGACGTCACCATCTTCGGCAACGACCAGCTGGTCAACGTCGATGGGCTGTGGAGCCTCTCGAGCGTCGGCACCGACTTCATCTTCAGCAACAACAACGGGCTGACCGACTTCAATGGTGCGCCCAACCTCGTCGAGGTGCCGGGCAACGTCGTGCTGCGCAACAACGATGCGCTCACCCAGATCAGCGGCTTCCACTCGCTGACCACGACGCACAACCTGACCATCCAGAACAACGACGCGATGCTCAACATCGACGGTCTGGGCGGCCTGACCACGCTGACCACGATCGAGGTCGAAGATCCCGACAACCCCGGGCAGATGATCGACCAGATCGGCGTGTTCGCGGTGACGAACAACCCGGCGTGCTGCCAGAGCAGCGTCGACTGCGTGGGTATGGGCATCACGGAGCCGGCGGTTCCGCCCCCGACGTGGAGTACCCAGGGCAACGATCTGAGCTGCTGAAGCCCAGCATCGGTTTGACGGATGGAGGCGCGCCGCGAACAGCGGTTGCGCCTCCATTTCTTTTTCCGGGAATCGGCGCCCGCGGTTGCGGCATAGTGGACGGGCACTACGGGCTCTCGGGGCCCATTGACGGACGCTGCAACCGTATGGACACCGCCGGTTGGGCGGGCCGCAGGAGGATAATCTCGTGAAGCTCTCAAACCTCACCGTGGGCCTGCTGGTGGTCACGCCGTTGACGATGATCGGCTGTCCGGGCGAAGACGATGGACCCGCGGCGGGTGGCGCCAGCGCGTCCGGTGCCACCGCCGACCCGTTCGCCAGCTCCGGGGCCGACCCCTCGGCAACCTCCATGGGGGTCGACCCCTCCGGGGCTGACGCCTCGGCAACATCGATGGGCGCCGACACCACCGGTGACACGGCCCCCAGCTGTCAGGACCCCCAGGAGATTCCCGAGGGACCCGACTGCACCGGGGTCGACGGCGTGCTGGAGGGGAGCGTGACGATAGAGGAGGGGGGCGACTCGATCGCGGTTCTCCAGGGGATTGTGGAGGTCACGGGCTCGGTCCACATCTTGTCCACCGATGTCGTCGATCTGAGCTTCATGGAGTGTCTGGAGACGGTCGGGGGCGACGTCACTATCTTCGGCAACGAGCAACTGGTGAATGTCGATGGGCTGTGGAGCCTGTCGAGCGTCGGCACCCACTTCATCTTCAGCAGCAACAACGCGCTTACCGATTTCGACGGCCTGCCGAACGTCGTCGAGGTTCCGGACAACCTGGTGATGCGCAACAACGCTGCGCTCGTCCAGGTCAGCGGCTTCCACTCGCTGACGACCGTGCACAACCTCGTCATCCAGAACAACGACGTGCTGATCAACATCGACGGCGTGGGGGGGCTGACGACGCTGACCGCGATCGAGGTCGAAGACCCCGACAACCCCGGGCAGACCATCGAGCAGGTCGGCGTGTTCGCCGTCACCAACAACCCGGTGCTCTGCGTCAGCAGCATCGATTGCGTGGTCGCTGGCATCACCGAGCCGCCGGAGCTGCCCCCCAGGTGGCCTGATCCGATGCCCTATTGCTGACGCAGGGGACCGGTTGGGTGTGGGGGGCGCGAGACACCGGGCCGCGCCTGGTCTTCCCGTTGCTCGTGGACGATCGGCGCGCGCGGCGGGGGCCTCGTGCACAGCATCACGGGCTCCCCGGCCAGTTGGTGCTCCGACGATCAAGG
>JAHZJA010000194.1 GCA_022601155.1 Deltaproteobacteria bacterium
CGAGCCGTCGTCGATCCTAAGTGACTAGGTCGTACTAGCGGGCGCGCACGAGGTCTTGCATCGCGGTGTCCACCTGGCGCGCGAAGTCAGCCAACCCCTGATATCGCGTGGCTTCCACCACCCCGGTGACCACCGATGACCGCACCCGCAGCTCGAGACGGGCGCCACCCGGCTGGCCCTCCACGATCTCGCGTTCGAACGAACCGAAGGCAGACTCGATGACCCGCGGCGGCGGAATGTCGGCAAACTTGGCTCCGGCTAGCGCGTACCGCAGCCGGGCGGTCAGCTGCGGAGCGTAGGGTAGGACCAGCCCGGTGGTGCGCGTGGGCAAGGCGGCATAGGGCGCACCAGGGTTGAGCGGCAGCGGTGTCGCACGCATGACCAGGTCGCCATCTTGGACCACGCCCACCCCGGAGGTGCGCGCGGAAAACCGCAGCACCAGCGGTTGCTCGAGTGACTCCTCGTTGTCGATCGACAGCTCCGAGAGCGTCCCACCGGGGAGCCAGCCGAGCTCGGCCTGCTGGAACACCTCCTCGATGCGGTCTCGATCGATCTGGCGCAGCGCCTGACGCCACAAGATGGCCTCCATGCCCTGCAGGGTGATCGTGCCCTGGACCGTGCCCGCCCCCTGTGCGTCGAGCCCGTACTCCAGGTCGAAGGCGCGTGTGTCATCGAGCCCAGCCGGAGCCACGGGCAGCGAAACTGGACCCGACTTCCCCTCGTGGGGCTCGAGTCCGATGCGCAGCGCCGCGGTCTCGCGGTAGCCCGGGGCCAGGTAGCCCAGCGGCATCACCTTGCTCGCGGTCATCACCATCAGCCGCTCCTTCGCGTCGGGCAGCTTCACCGCCAACATCGCGGCCTCGTAGGCGTCGATCAGCGGGTGACCTCCGGGCAGCGGGGCAGGCCCATAACCATCACGGGCGAGCCATAGCTGTGCATCGATCCCCACCTCGCGGAGCATGGCGCGCAGCAACATCAGGCGGTTGCCCGTGCGCGCGGCCAGAGTGGCGGATGCGGGGACCGACAGGTCTCCGCCGTCTTCGATGTTCTCCACCACCCAGACCCACAGCGCCCGCAGTTGCTCGCGCTCGGTGGCGTGCCCCCGGGTGAGCCGCCGTGCCAGTCGCCGCAGCTGTGGGTTGCGCCGCTGCGTGTCGCGGATCTGGGAGGCGAGGCCGTCGAGATACCGCGGCAGGTCGAGCGCCGTGTACACGTGCACGCTGGGAAGCTCTTCGAGCCAGTTGCGTGCCCCCGGTTCGACCCCCAGCCGTGGCACCTGTTGGGCACGCCAGTGATGAACCGTCAGCGACTGTCCGTCGACCTCGGCCGTCGACGTGACGTCCTCGGGCGGATCGTTGCGGCGATCGGTGAGCAGCGGCATCGCGGGCGAGTGGACCACCAGCAGCTCCGAGCGGTGGTACGGCACGTCGGCTGACTGAAACCGGAACGTCGACACGTCGACGTAACCCGGTACCGCGCCCGCGGGTCCGCGCTCCACCACGAACTCGTACTCCACGACGTCATCCACCTCCAGGTGACGCAGGCTGACGCCGTCCTTGCCCGGCACGACCTCGGGCTCCAGCGTGCGCCCGTCTGGCTTGATGGTGCGCAGCGTCAACAGCGACGCCCCCTCGGGGATGTCCAGCTCGCCGTACTCGTCGAGTGCCTCCTTGCTCAGCAGGTGCGCGATGATGTGGACGATCTGGCGCTGGCCGCCGTTGTCGTAGACCCGGGCGACGCTGCGATCGAGCACCAGCACCTCGCCGACGCCTTCGTAGGCCGTCCCCGATGCGCGGTAGTCTGCCAGCGTCTTGGACCCGTCGGTCCGCCAGCGCATCAGGTCGTCCTCGATGCCGAGGTCGGCGGCGGCACGCCACAGCACGTTGCTCTGCGGCATGCGCTGCAGTGCGGTCTTCAGCTCGGTGCGCGCCGCATCGAGGTCGCCCTCGGTCGCGGCCAGGTCGGCCAGCGCCAGGTGGCTGCCCACCCGAAACGGATTGAACCGCAGCGACTGCCGCAGGTGGGTTCTCGCCGCGGTCAGCTTGCCGCGCAGGGCCTCGACGCGGGCGAGATTCTCGTGCGCCGAGAGGTCGTCGGGCACCCGCTCGAGCACCTGCGACCACAGGGCCTGGGCGTCGTCCCAGCGGCCACGGGTCTCCGCGAGTCGGGCTCGCAGCCCGAGGCTGCCCGCACACACCGACAGCTCCGCCGCGATGCGGTCTTCTTCGCGCACGTCGGCGCGGTCGAGGGCAAGGGTCCGACCGGCCATCAACACCTTGCAGCTGCGGGGGCTGAGCGCGGTGGCCTGGGCGAGGGCCTGCTCGGCCCGGTGCTCGTTGCCTTGGGCCAGGAACACCGAAAATCGCAGCAGCTGTCCGTCGACCCCGGCCAGGCGATCGGCAGGTAGCTCTTGGAGCTCGCGCGAGACCTCGGCCTCTTCACCGCGATCGCGACGCAGCGCCAGCAGCCGCAGATGCACCGCATCTTGGGCCGGATCGAGCTCGAGGCTGCGCTCGAGCGCTTCGACCTCGCGTGAGACCGAGACGGTCCGTCCGCGCGAGGGGTCGGCACGCTCGAACCGGGCCCGAACGAAGTAGCCCTGCGCGAACTGCTTGGCACGATCGAGTTGCGCCACTTGGCGCTCGGCGAGGTCGGCGTTGCCTTGGGTCAGAGCCTCGTCGACGGCCAAGTAGTCACGCAGCGGGGCATACAGGGGCCCCTCGACACCCGGCACGGCGTCGGGCCACGGTCCACGCACGCGCGCGGGCCGGCCCGACCACGCGGTCGCGAGCGAGCCGGGCGGGGACGCATCCACGTGCAGCGGGGTGCCAGACGCGTCCAACGCCCGCAGCATCACCCACGCGCGCTCCGAGGGCACCGTGGTGTGGACTTGGATCCGATGCCACCCCGCGGCCAGCTCCACCCGCAACGTCGACCGAACCGGCGCGTGCCGATCGATGCCGTCATTGCGATGCAGCACCTGGCCATCGAGGTAGAACCGCGTCGCCTCGGCGGCCCCCAGGTTGAGCAGCACCGGACCACCGGGGGCCTCGATGAAGGTCTCCAGCCGGCGAACGCCAGGCGAGGGGCTCGGGTTCCACACCCGCACCACACACGCCAGCGGCACCACGGTCCACGCCTGCTCGGGATTGACCAGAGGCTCGGTCGAGGTATGGGACAGCTCCACCGCCCCGCGACTGCCGATCATGGGCCCCGCCGCCCATTGCTGCACGCAGCCCTGGGAGCGGTAGTAGGGCCGATACGCCTCCCCCTGGCGTCGGGCGATCGCGGCTCGCAGGCTCATCAGCGGTTGTGCCACCTCGAACGGGAGCGCCGAGATGTCGAGCGCTTCGTACAGCTGGACGAACCGCTCGTCGTCGCCTTCGCGATCCCCATGCTGATCGCCGACCACCTGCGCCGCGTGCCGTGCCACCGCCGTGACCAATCGGTACGAGGCGTCGTCGGAGGTTGCCGTGGCGCCAGCGCGCAGGGCATTGAAGGCCTGCTCCTGCAGCACGTCCAGCTCACCACGCGAGCGGGCGATGATCATCCGCGAGACGCGGGCGAGCGGGTCACCCGATTGGGCGAGCCGGTCCAGGTCGGGGATGGCGGCATCGGTCTGGCCCAGGTGGATCCAACGCAGATGGGCCAGGTCCCGGCGTGCGGCCGTGTCCTCGGGATCGGCGGCGAGCCGGTCGACCAGGTGCTTTTCGAGTGCCTGGGGATCGGCCGGATCGAGGGGCGGCATCGGGGCCGCGCCGCGGCAGGCGGTCAGGGGGACCAGCGAGATCAACAGGAGCAGACCGAGCCGACGCATCGCGTCGCGCAGCCGGGCCGTGACCAACGAAGGGAGAGGAAGGGACTTCATCGCTCGGGGGTGACCTCGAAGCTCTGCTCGAGGCTGGCGTCGACTTTTTGGAGGAACGTGCGGAACGCGTCGTACTGGGCGGGCGTGATGCGAGGCTGGGTGAGCTC
>JAHZJA010000195.1 GCA_022601155.1 Deltaproteobacteria bacterium
CGTCCTCCCAGTTGGTGGGGGGAGCATCGGGCTGCGAGGCCACGGTCGGCGCACGCAGGCGCTTGGCTTCACGCCAAAATGCCTCGGGTTGGGGTCGCAACGAGAGCACCCGCGCGGCCGCGTAGCGCTGGGCCGGGTCATCGCTGGCGAGCACCGCCACCAAGACGTTGAGCAGCGCCGAGCGTTGCTCGGCCGAGGGCCACTTCTTCAGCTCGGCGGCGCGCTCGGGCTTGGGCGGACCCACCAGGTCTTGCGCCAACGGTCCCAGCGCCTCGGCGTCGTCGCGTGCTTCCAGAGCACGGGCGGCGACCAGGCGGATCTCGGGGTTGGACGACGCGATGGCGGCCAGCAGCAGGTCGGGCGGGAGGCCGGCCGCCGCCAGTGCGCGATCGCGGGCCACTACCACCGCGAACACGAGGTCTTGGATCTCGCGGTCGTGATCTTCGAGACCCTGCAAGATTCCGCTGACGCCGTCGGGGCCCAGCGCCACGAAGCTGAGGATCGCGCCCAGTCGGATCGGGCGGTGATCGTGCTTGAGGGTTCCGGCCAGCACGGGCACGGCCCGGGCGTCACCCAGGCGCGCGAGGCCCTCGGCGACCCAGCTGCGGACCGGCAGATCGGGGTGGGACAGGGCCGTGACCAGCGGACGCTCGTGCCCGGGGGCGACGGCGTTGGCCAGGCCTCGCGCGCCCGCCTCGCGTACCCGCGGGTCGGCGTCGTCCAGCAGCGTCACGTAGTCGGCCATCGAAGCGGTGTCACCCACGTCGGCCATCGCTCGGGCCCCGCGCTGACGCAGGGCATCGGACGGGCGATTGAGATCACCGTCGGGGATCGACAGCAGCGCACGCATGGGACCGATCGCTCGATCGTCGCGTCGCTTGCCGCAAAGCTCGGCGGCGCGGACCCTCAGCGCCCAGAACTTGCTGGAGAACGCCAGCGCGAAGCTCTGTTGGTCCTTGGGGGCGAGATGATCGAGGGCTTCGATGGCGGCGAGGTGAACCGGCGGTGACTCGTCTTCCAGCAGCTCGACCAGGCGCGTGCGCAGACCATCGGCGCTGCCCTTCTTGGATCGCTCGCAGCCCGCGGCACGGACCTCGGGCCGGGGTGAGCCCAGCGCGAGCAGATGGACCGCATCGTCGGAGGCGAAGGCCTTGGTGCGGGTCTTGTTGTTCTTGCTGTCGGTCAGCGCCTTGTAGGCGGCGAGGCCGACTTCGGCTACGGCATCCCGGACCAGCTCTTGGAGCAGCGTGTCGGCCCACTCGCCCTTTTGGCGGTCGAGCTCGGTGGCCACCCGCGTACGGATGTCGGCGTGCCGCGACTGGGTGGCGCGGCGCAGGACGGTCTCGGGTGACTTGCCGTGCCAGGCCCACAGGGTGCGGAAGGCCTCGCTGCGGACCTGCTCGGCCTCGTCATCGAGCGCGTGCCCCAGCAGCACGTCGGCGTGCTCGCGAGCCTTACCCGGCCCGGGAGCGAGCTTGACCACGATCTGCAGCGCGCGGCGGCGGATGTCGGCGTGGCCCCCGGTCAATGCGGTGGCGGCCATGGCCACGGCCCCGGGCTCGCCCTGCGGCTCGGCCAAGACCTTCAGCGCATCGTAGGCCGCACCGCGCACCGACTCGTCTCCATCGTCGAGCAGCCATCGCAGTCGGGTACGCAGCCGCTCGTCACCGGCCATCACGGTGGCGCTGGCGAGCAGGGCTCCCACCACCTCGCGACGCACCCCGGCGTCGGCCTCACGTGACAGCTGCAGCAGTGCGCCCGTCGCCCGGGCATCGCCCAGCACGCCCAGTCCGCGGGCGCCACGAAGAGCCGTGTCCGCGTGGCGGCAGACCAGCGCGGCAAACAGCGGCGCGCGGTCGTCCTCGGTGCGCTCGCCGTCGATGGGATCGGGGCCCAGCGGTCCTTGCTCTTCGAGCTTGGCCATCGCGGCGTGGGTGGATCCATCGGCGCGGCGCAGGGCCATGGCCAGCCGCGGACGCCCGGCCACGGCGACCAGGAATCCCACGCGTCGAACCTCGGCATCCTCGTCGTCGAGGGCATCCTCGACCAGGGCATAGCCCGCGCCGTCGTGCCCGTGACCGCGGGCGCCGAGCCTTCGCAGCACCGTGGCTCGGACATCGGCCGGACCTCGCTCCAGCGCGACCCGAGCCGGTTCGAGCGACCCCTCGGGCTCGAGCGCCTCCAGAGCGCCGAGGGCCGAGTGCCGGACCTTGGCGTCGTCGTCCCGCAGCCGGTCGGCGATCATTGCGGGGACCATCGGCGACACGTCGCGGAGCTTGGGCAGCCGGGCCAAGGCCTCCTTGCGGATGTCGGGGTGGCGCGAGCGCAGGGCCGCACGAGCGGGGGCCAGCGGTGCGTCCGACTCGAGGGTGGTCAGCGCGGCGAGGGCAGCCCGGCGGACGTCCTTGTGACCGTCGTTCAGTGCCTCGCGCAAGGCGGGCCGGCTGCGGCGTCGACCCGAGCGACCGATGAGCTTGGCCGCCAGGGCCCGGACGTCGGGGGTGTCGTCCTTGCCCAACGCGCGGTCGAGCATGCGACGGGCATCGTCCTCGGGCAGGGACTCCAGGGCCTCGAGCGCGGCCTGACGGGCCTTGGCACTGCGGGCGCCGAGCTCCTCGCGCAGCTGGCTCAGCCGACCGTCGATGCGATCGATGTCCTCGGCGATCTCGCTGGCCTGCGACAAGGTGAGCACGGAGAGCCGACGGCGGTGGTCGGCGATGACCAACAGGCCGCCACGTTTTTCGGCCTTGGCTCGGGAGCCGGCCGGAAGCCACGCCAGCGCCCCGAGGCCGGCCTTGCCGACCTCCACGTTGCGAGGCTTGCGACGGGAGTCGATGGGCCACGACTTGAGCACGCCGTCGTCGCCGATGGAGTACAGCCGAGCCGGAAGGGGCTGGCCGTTGTCGTCGGACAGCCGTGGCCCGAGCTGGAGGCCGCGCACGGGACCGGTGTGGCCGGCGTCGCCCGAGCGATTGTCCTCATCGAGGGCGCCATCGAGGTAGGCGAGACGGATCGAGCCATCGGCCGCGCCCGCGATGACACGACCATCGTCGGTGGTGGCCAGGGCAAATACCCCACCTTCACCCAGGGGCATGTCGCGGATCTCGGCATCGGCGAGCTGCTGTAGGGGCACAGCCCGAACCACGGAGTCGTCTCCGGCCACCACGACCCGGCGTCCGGAGGGGTCGATGGCGGCGGCACGCAGCGGCCGGGCGCTGACCCGACGTTGGCCCAGGGACTCCAGCCGCGGGGTGGCGCCGTCGACCACCAGCGAGAACGCGTGCACGTGCCCGTCTTCGGTGGTGGCGACCAGGGTCTTGCCCGTGGTGTCGCGGGCCAGCGCCGTGATGGGAGCCGACAGCGAGGGCGCCGAAAGTCGTAGCGTCGCCGCCTCGGCGGTGACCTCGATGCCATGCAGCACACCACTGGCTCCGCCCGCGATCAGGAGATCGTCGGCGAGGAAGCACAGCGCAGCCACTGCGGTATCGACGGGCACCGAGGCCTGCTCGGTGAGCTTGGTCGCCGACATCACATGGATGGAGGTGCCCGAGACCGCGTCGGTGTCGCGAACTCCGGCATGGGCGAACAGGCGGCCGGACAACGAGCCCGAAACGGCGCGCACGCGCTCGACGTGGGAAGCGAACTTGCGAGTCATGGGCGGTCAGGAGGCGAGGACGCCAAAGCGAGGGCGGCGGGGAGCACGAACGGGGGTGGTGCCCGGGGCGAGATCGATGGTGAGGCTGGGGTGGGCCTGGCGGATCGTGGCCAGCGCGCTGACGCAGCCGTTGCGCTCGGCCTTGCCCTCCGACAGCGCGAACGACTCGAGCACGGGGAGTGCCAGCTGGGCGAACTCGACGTCGTCGACCGAGAAGTCGCGGACCACGTCGATGAGTCGCGCCTTGGCGACCGAAGCGGGCAAGGGCCGGTCGGGCAGCTCGTCGCCTTGGTGCTCGCGTTGCTCCATGCGACCGGGTGGCAGACCAAACAGCACGGTGCGCAGGAATTCCCGCAGCGCCTCGGTGGTGTCGAATCGCCGGGTGGCTGCCGTGGTCTCGACGGGCGCCTCGGCCTCGGCTTCACCGTCGGTGGTGACGGGGCGCGGCGGCGGTACGAAGGCACCCGGTCGATGCTTTTCCCACAGCAGGCGGACGGCAAACAGCCGGACCTCCCGGTCGGGGCTCTCCATCAGCCACGCCAGCCGCAGGGCTCCGCCGACCTTGTCGTAGCTGCGGCGAATCAGCGTGAGGCCGACTTCGCGGGTGGACTTGACCGTGCTCTCCGCCAACATGAAGACCTCGTCGGCGAGCAACCACTCGGGCGGCGGCGCGTCCTCGGTCCCCTCGGGCTGACCCAGTCGGAGCAGCACCATCCCCGCCGCGGCTCGGGCCTCACGGTGGCGGCTGTGGGCCAGGCGGTAGGGCAGGGACATGTCACCCCAGCGCACCATCTCGTGGCGGGCGAGGTCTTGTGCCACGCGGCGCACATCGGCGCGCGGATCGTCGAACAACGGTGCGACGCGGTGTTGCGCGTAGGCCTTGGTATCGAGCCGCGGCTTGATCCCGTAGTCGCGGGCCTCGGGCATCAAGGGCCCGGCCGTGGGGTGATGCACCCGCAAGTAGGTCGCCGCAAACGCCCGCACCGTCTCGGGCTCGTCGGGCCCGGCGAGCAAGCTATACAGCTTGTCGAGGCCGGCTCCGCCCGCGGTCGCCCCAAAGTCCTTGGGGGAGAAGTGCTCGAGCATGTAGCGGTGGGCAAACTGATGCAGGCTCTGATCGGCCTGCCGCACCAGGGCCAGCAGCCACGGCAGGCCAATGCGCGCGGGCGCGACCAGCTTGGGATTGCCGAGCACCTCGAGGGCCATCGAGCGCAGCCGCGGCCGCATCACCAGGCCCTTGACCCAGTCCACGTCGAGCGCGTCGCCCTTGAACATGCCGGCCTTGAGCCAGCGGCCGACCCAGTCGGTGTAGCGACGGTCGAGCAGCCCCTGCTTGATCCAGTCCATCCCGATCGCCGAGCCCGGGTAGCGCCCCAAGGAGCGCAGCACCTCGGACTGCTTCCAGCTCGACAGTCTCTTGTCCTCGAGCAACGTCAGCCAGTGTTGGGCAGGGATCTGCTTCTTGGCGTCACCGTAGAGCTTGGTGATGAACTTCTGCTGGGAGCGGTTGCCCGTCCACAGCACGATGAACGACTCGGCGTCGATCTCATCGGGAGAGAAGCTCGCCTTGATCTTCTTCTCGGCCATGCTGGCCGTCTCGCTCGCGCCCAACAGCCGGGCCAAAGCCAGCAGCCCGAGGTCCTTGGCATCGCGGGGGGCTAGCCGCTCGGCGGCCAGCTTGCGGACATCCGCGGGGCCCTCGGTGGCCAGCTCGACCAGCAGCGCCACCGACAGGTCGGGCGCGTGGCTGCGGGCGTACTCCACCGCGAACTTGCGGGCGTCGTTGCTCTCGCTGCGCAGCAACGACACGACCAGATCGTGCAGGCCCAGCCCCGCGAGCTTGGACGGGTGGAACCGCGGGTCGTCGCGCAGCAGCTTGGCCACGAAATCGTGGACGGAGGCCAGCGGCTTGGACCCCAGCCGGGCCAGCCACGCGGGCTCGACCGCGCGCAACCGCTCGGGGAAGTCGGCGGTGATGCAGCGAATCGCGAATTGGCAGACCTCGTTGTTGTCCGCATCTTCCAGCAGCCGGAGCAGCGGATCGGGGGACAGCTTCCATGCCTCGGGGTAGGCACGCACCTTGGGGTCGGCGGGGGGCCGGCCCATGCCGCCGCGTCCCTGGCCCAGCAGCTGCCCGTGGCCCCAGATCTGGCTGGCGACCCACGAGCTCCAGAAGTTGAACGACCGCGGATAGCGGCGCAGGACCTGGACCGCGAACTGGGGGTAGGCCTCGGGCACGGCGCGCCCCAGCTCCCGCAGGTATCGCCACGCCCGACGCTGCATATAGAGGAAGGTGCCCGGCGAGATCTCGCCCGTACGCGTGGGCGTCTGGCTCATCGCATCCAGGCGCCAGGCCAGCACCCCGAACATCGCGGCGTCGTGCCGCTCCTCGGCGAGCTTGTAGATCCGCTTGAGCGCCTGCCACAGCCCCCAGCCAACCCGGGCGCGGGTGAAGATCTGCTCGAGGGCCGCGAGCGCGGGCTCGTCACCGGCCTCGTACAGCTCCACCAACAGCTCGCCCAGCCGCAGCCGGGGAGGCGGGTGCGCGGCCGACATCAGCGCGTCCCACGAAGAGCGCCGAATCGAGCGCTGCTCCTGCTCGGGCTTGTAGGTCAGCCGACCCGCGCCGACGGTGTTGCGCAGTCGCTTGAGGGTCCAGGCATCGCGGGGCAATGCCGGAACCGACGCCGATGCATCGGCATCCTCCTCCCGGTCCTCGGGAGGATCGGGCTGATCCATGTAGCGGATGACCAAGTCCGCTAGCTGCGGGTCGCGCAGTCGTGCTGCGCGCTCGATATCCGTCCAGGTGACCTCACGCTCGCTTGCCATCTCGCCTCGTCGTTGCGCCTACCAGGAACGGCGATCGTCGGGGAGTGGCGCGCGGTTGGCAACCCCAAAATGCGACAGCAGCTTGGGGGCACGGTGATGCGGGCGTACAGGCGCGGCGAGGCATCGACCGGGGCGATGGGTCAGGACTCGGTGGTCGTAGCCGCCTCCCGAGCGCGACGCTCGATATCCAACAGTCGCTCTTTTTCCTCTTGCTGTTGACGACGCATTTGCGCTTCGAGTTCGAGCTGCTGTCGCTTGAGCTCCTCGATCTGGCCGATGTCGCGGATGAATTGCTCGATACTGGCGACCCTGGACTTGGCGTCGGCGACCTCCTTGGGGTAGCGCCCGGCCGCGGCTTTTTGGAAGCGCTCGAAGAACTGCTGCGCCTCTCGGTAGGGCTTTTCGTCGAACTGGGTCTCTTCGCCGCCCTCGGTTGGGACCTGCGACCGCGTGGGAGCGATATGCTCGTGGTAGAGGATCCCGAGGTTGTACAGCGCCCGGGCGTCCTTGCCGTCGGCCTCCTGGGCTCGGGTGAGGGTCTTGGCGGCCTCGTCGTAGCGTCGCTGACCTCGCTGCGCGACGCCCAGCCCGAGCAGCGCGGTCACCTCGTTGTCGTGACGCCCGTCTTCGAGCGCTTTTTCCAGGCTCTTTTCGGCGGTGGGGTAGTCGCGGAAGCGCAGCGCGATCATGGCGATGTTGAGGTGCGCCTCGGGGTGCTCCGTGTCGACCGCGGTGGCCTGCTTGAAGGCCCGCAGGGCATTGACCTGGTCGTCTTGCTCCATGAGCAGCAACCCGTGGAGGTTGTGCAGCTCGGCGCTGGACTGACCCTGCTCCGCCAGGATCTTGTGGCCCTGGGTGATCACCAGCTGGGCGAGCAACAGGTACGAGCGGTCTTGGGTGCGCCCGCGGTCGTAGTAGAGCCGGGCGAGGTTTTCGTAGGACACCGGGTTGTCGGAGTCGACGGCCAGGGCGTTTTGCAGCGCGTTCTCGGCCTTGTCGAAGTCGGCGGTGGAGCCCTTGCTCAGGTAGCGCTCGCGCATCGCCATCGCGAGGTTGTTGCGGGGCGCGGGATTGGCGGAGTCGACCTTGGTGGCCCGCTCGAAGGATGCGGTGGCCGCCTCGTGGTCACCGGACGACCACTGCAGCACCCCGAGGTTGTTCATCGCCGCCGCGTGCTGGGGATCGGTACTGATGGCGAGTTGGTATGCCGTCGCGGCGCGGGCCGGCTGGGCGCACCGCTCCCAGATCACCCCAGCATTGAAGGCCGCGTTGGCCGTCTTGGGCTCTTTGGGATCGTGGAGGGCACCAAAGGCATCAGCGAGCGACTGGCACTCCTGCGCAGACAAGGAACCATCGGCCTCGGCCGTGGCGAGCTGGTCGAGCACCTCACTCAGCTGCGCTTGGGCGGCTTTGGAGTCGAACTCGGGGCGGGGAGGCTCGGGAATGACGGGCCTGTCGCCCCCATGGGTACAGGCGATGAGATTGAGGCCGAGCAGCAGCGCGGCGCAGCGAGGCAGGGACATGGGCGGTGGATCTCCGAGGAGCGGTGGAACGCAACGAGGCCACGGCCAGGCGCGCGCATGCACCAGCCAGACCTCCGCCGCGGGCCGAAGGGCGGTCAAAGACGGTGGGTTCCACGAGGTCGGGGGCTGTGGGTTCCCATCCTCTTTGGATTCGCGAGGAAGCCTCGCCGGGCGGCCTCGATCGAGTCGGAAGGTCGCAGCCTCGGGTGCGGCCCCGCGCGAGCGCGCGATGGGGCCGCGATGGGACCGGGTCCCGGGTTGGTCGCCAGCCTCTACTGGCTGGGCAGGATCCCGGAGGCCCAGCTCCGGAAGTGGCCGACCTTGGGTCCGCCGTTATACGAGGTACCGATCGCCGGGTTGACGTGCGTGGTCATCAGCCCGGTGAGGTGTTCTTCGACACCGGGCGCGCACTTCTCGTTGTGACACACGTAGATCGCCCCGCCGGAGTTTCCGCCCGAGACATCGTGGTCGGTCTTGATGCGACGGGCGGACCAGCCAATGATCTCCCCGTCGCTGCGAAACAGCCGCTGGGAGCACTCCGAGAAGCTGTCGGCTTCGGTCTGATTGGTGAAGTTGTAGTACGTGTTGCAGGCCGAGCCCCCGCCCCCGACCACGCCGGGGTAGCCGAGCGTGTGCGACGGGTCGTTGTCCATGAACGAGTCGCTGCCGAAGCACATCTCCATCCAGCCCCACTCGTCACCCATGTCGTCCATCGCCGGGTTGCTGGGGGTGATGAGCTCGAGCAACGCGTAGTCGTGCTGCACCTTGCCCGTGTTGGCTCCGGTCCAGTCGGGGCCCACGAGTACGGAGTCCACAGCCTGACACAGCACCGAGTCGCTCGTGTAGGTGGCGTTGTTGCCCAGCGGACACACGGCCTCCGGCCAGGCGGTGCCCCCAAAGCCGTTGGTCACGCAGTGTGCCGCCGTCAGCACGTACTTGTCGTCGACGAGCACCCCGGAGCACGTGGCTCCGAAGCCGAAGATGCTGTCGCTGAGATCGATCATCACCGCCTTCGTCTGGCGGCCGGTGGGGTTGGCGATATGAACCCGGTTCTCGCTGTTGTCCGACAGGAACTGATCGTCGTCACCGTCGGCCGCACCCGCGGGCATGCAGTCGTAGCGGCCCCAGGCCATGGGGGTGACCCACTCGCCTTCGCCCGGTACATCGGGCACCGCGGCGTGGTCATCGTCATGGCCGTGGTGGTGACCCTCGTGTTGGGCATGGAGATCCGCCTCGGCCTTCAGCGCATCCTCATCGATGCTGGCGACCGTCCACTCACGGCCGTGCACGTCCACCCGCACGGTGCGGCGCAGCTGGTCGATGGGGTCGACATCGACCACCTCGGTTGCCTCCGCGGGGTGCCACGACGTCGGCGGCCGGGGGGTGTCGGCGATAGCGAAGACGTGTGGACCCACGTACTCCCACGTCAGCGGTCCATCGACGGTGCGGGAGCCCACCTCGAGTCCATCGGGGTCGATGACGGTGTACTGCTGGTCATCGATCATGACCCGCTCGAGGTCTCGTTCGGGGTTTTCGATCGTCAAGCGCGACGAGTCGGGATCGAGCGTCTCGACCGATGGTTCCTCGTTGAGTTCACCCCCATCACGGGGAGAATCGGGCTGAGACTCCACCGCACATGCGAGATTGACGACCGCGAACAGGCCTAGCGCCTGTAGCGGATGTGTGTCGAGTTTGATCATGCCGCCCCATTGCCGCGGTGGGGCCTCCCAATCACGGAGACCCGCGAAAAAACTCGGTCGTCTCGCGACCGTTGCGAGCCACGTATGCTGCAATGCCGAGTCGGCGGAGTGAGCCCCTTCTGCCAAGTCACGTGGGAACTGTGCGACAGTGAACACGGACCGTTCGATGGCGACACCGACCACGGCCGACCCTTCCTTCACGATTCGGCCCGCTCGAGCGGCCGACATCGACTTCCTCGCGAGGGTCGACCTCGAGGTGGACTCGGAGAGCGGCGAGACGTACCACCTCGAGTGGAACCCCGAGCAGCGGGCCGCCCACCGCGAGCGGATCGCGGGCTTCGTTCACGGCGACGACGGGATCGCACGGATCGCGGAGTCGACCGCCAGCGGTCCCAGGGATCGCCGGATCGGCATGCTCCTCGCCAGCGTGCGCGACCTCGAGACCGAGCCGCCAACGAAGTTCACGCGGATGTTCACACAGCAGCTGTGGCCCGCGTTGCCTCCTGGCTGGGAGCCGAACCGGGGCCGCTTCATCGAGATGTTCCAGCTGTGGGTCGACCCCGGCCGCCGCCGACGCGGGATTGCGTCCTCGCTCAAGTCGCAGCTCGACCAAGCCGCGCGTGATGGGGGCGTCTCGCTGCTGTACACGCACACCCGCGCGACCAATACCCATGTGGTCACCCTCAACGAGAAGCTGGGCTACACCGCATTCCGAACCGGGCCGCTGTGGGACGATGTTGCCCGGGTCAGCCTGGCCAAACACCTCCCGCCCTGACCCGTCGCGCCCGAGGCTCGGGCAAGACGATGCCGGGCCTCAGTTCGGGGACGTGTCGGCGCAGACGTACTGACCGAAGCCGGTCCCCAGCGTCTCGCAGCGCCCGTCGGGACCACAGCCACCCCCGTTGGGGTTGGGAGCTCCTGCGGCCATCATCGCGGCGGTGCAATCGGCATTGTTGACGCACAGCACCGAACACGCTGCGCCAAAGCAGAATGGATCGTAGTCGTTGAAATCCCAGCACACGCCGGTCATGCAGTCTGCATCGCTGGCGCAGTCGGCTCCGACCGGGTTGGGCCCTGGAGGCGGCCCCGTATCGCCCGGGCCCGTGCTGGCCTCCGAGGTGGAGCCCGACCCCGAGATCCCCATGGTCGTGCCGGAGTTGCCGTCGGTCGTCTCGCCGCGCGATCCGTTGGTCGTGTCGGCCGACTCCGTGGTGTTGCCGGGGCCCGTGGTGTTGCCGGGGCCCGTGGTGTTGCCCGGGCCCGTCGACCCGCCGTTGCACTGACAGGGACCGAACGCGGTGCCTTCGGCATTGCACTCCTGGTTGCTCGCTCCCTCGGGGCACACGCACGGCATCAGCTCGCCGGGCACACAGGTGGCCGCCCCGCCGGAGCTGGCCGAAGCCGTCGACGAGCCCGTGCCGCTGGCCGTCCCGTCACCAGGGTCGAAGCAGGCACCCAAGCACAGCGAGACCAGCGCGCAACCGACGAAGGAAGCCAGGTTCATGCGCCAACGATAGCAGGGACGGGGGGTGGGGGCTCGGCTATGCTCCGCGGCGGTGGCCGACGGCAAGCTCATGTCTCGAGCGTTCGTGTTGGCCTTCTGCGCCAATACGCTCCATGGCCTGGGATTTTGGGCCTATCTGCATCTGCCTGGGTATTTGTCTGGCCTGGGAGCCGAGGAGTTCCTGGTAGGGATCGTGGTGGGGATCATGGCCGCGGCCGCCATCGCCTCGCGACCGCTCATCGGATGGCTGATGGACCGCCGCGGCCGGCACGTGGTCGTGTGGATCGGCTCGGTGCTGCATGTGGGCGTGACGCTCATGTATCTGTCGGTGGACTCGATAGGCCCGCTGCTGTTCGTGATTCGCATCGTCCATGGCGTCGCGGAGGGCATGCTGTTTGCCAGCCTGTTCACGATCGCGGCGGACGTGGTTCCGGCCGCGCGCCGAACCGAAGGCATCGCGCTGTTCGGGATCTCGGGCATGCTGCCGATGGCGCTGGCCAGCCTGCTCGGCGACATGCTGCTGTCGTGGGGCGACTACGACACGCTGTTCATCGTCTCGTCGGGGATGGCGCTGGTGGGAGGGCTGTGTGGGGTGCCGCTGCGAGACTCGCGGCCGGCTGCCGAGGAGGGCGCTGACCCCCCGCCCTCGTTCCTGACGACGGTCAGCCGAGCCCAGCTCCGACCGCTGTGGTTGATGGGCCTGGCGTTTTCGATCGCGATCGCGTCGTTCCTGACGTTCTTCAAGATCTACGTCGAGACCACGGGTATCGGCTCGATGGGGCTGTTCTTCTCGCTGTACTCGGCGGCGGCGATCGTCCTGCGCATCATGCTGGGTTGGGTACCCGACCGGCTCGGTCCCCGGCTGACGCTCGGCCCCGCCCTCGGTTGTCTGGTCGTGGGGCTGGTGGTCTTGGCGCAGGCGACCGGCAACGGCGGGATCGCACTGGCCGGCATCTTGTGCGGCACCGGTCATGCATTCACGTTCCCGATCTTGTCGGCGTTGGTCGTCAGCCGTGCCCAGGCCCAGGAGCGCGGGACCGCGCTGTCGGTCTTCACTGCGCTGTTCGACCTCGGGCTCTTGATGGGGGCGCCCGCGTTTGGGGCCGTACTGGAGCACAGCGACTTCCCCACCATGTACTTCAGCGCCGCCGTCCTGTTGGTGGTGGGGGGCGTGGCCTACGCGGTGTGGGATCGTCGGGTCGCGCCGCCTGTCAGCCGCCCATCGCCGTCTTGATCCGCCGGACCGCCTCGTCGATGGTGGCCGCGTCGTGGTGACGGTTGGTCACCAGCCGAATCTGGTGCGGAGGACGTCCGCTGACGACCACCCCGGCCTGCGCCAGCCGCTGCGTGACCGCCTCGGTGGACATCCCGCTGCCTCGATGGTCGGCGTAGACCATGTTGGTCTCGACGGTGGCCAGGTCGACGGCGAGGCCGGGCGCGTCGGCGAGGCCCTCGGCCAGTCGCCGCGCGTGGGCATGGTCCTCGGCGAGGCGGCCCGTCATGTGCTCGAGCGCGACGATCCCGGGTGCCGCGATGATCCCGGCCTGTCGCAGGCCTCCACCCAGTCGCCGCCGTACCTCGTCCGCCCGGTGGATGAAGTCGCGGGAGCTGGCGAGCACGGAGCCCAACGGGCAGCTGAGGCCCTTGGTCAGGCAGAACATCACCGAGTCGACATGCTGCGTGTAGTCGGTGACCGGCACGCCCGCCGCGACCGCGGCGTTGAAGATGCGGGCACCATCGAGGTGCACCGCGAGCTCTCGGTCGTGCGCCAGCTGGCACAGCGCACGGTGTCGATCGAGCGGAACGACCCGGCCCCCGCTGCGATTGTGGGTGTTCTCCAGGCACAGCACCCGCGGGTGCGGATAGTGGAGGTCGCGTCCGCGGATCGCCGCGGCGACCTCGTCGGGATCGAGGCAGCCGTCATGCGAGGGCAGGGCCCAGGGCATCAGCCCCGCGATGCTCGCGAGCGATCCCACCTCGTAGTAGTGAATGTGGCTGTCGACATCGAGCACGACCTCGTCGCCGGGCTTGGCGTGGACCATCAGCGCGATGAGGTTGGCCATGTGGCCGCTGGGCACCAGCAGGGCGGCCTCGGTTCCCATGTGCTGCGCGGCGAGAGCCTCGAACCGGGTGACGGTCGGGTCCTCGTCGTAGGTATCGTCCCCCAGCGGTGCGGTGGCGATGGCATCGAGCATCGCCGCCGTGGGAAGCGTCTGGGTGTCGCTGCGGAGATTGATGGGGTGCATGGTGCGAGCGGGAGATGCGGCCGGTGGACCCGCCCATCGTACCGCTGCAACCGGGCGGACTCGTGTACGTCTGCCGAGATGACGGACATCGCCCCATGCAGTCGCATCCCCATACCAATTTCGATCCTTTCGCCAAGGTTCGCAGCCTCAGCGGCGTTCTGATGGTCTTCTTGTTCGCCCGCGCCTCGATGCGCGCGGTGAACTATCTGGTGGCGAAGGCCACCGCGCCCAGCGGCGCGACCTCCATGGAGGACCATCAGACGTTCAGGATGATCCAGGGCGGTCTGCTGGGCGTGGAGAACCTGCTGAGCCTGGTCGGGATGATCATGTTCTTGGTGTGGATCTACCGCGTGATCAAGGGCGCGCGAGCCGCTGGCGTCATGACCAAGTACTCGCCGGGCATGGCAGTGGGCGGCTGGTTCATCCCCATCGCCAACTTCGTGCTGCCCTGGCTCACGGTTCGTGACGGGCTGCGTGCGGTACAGCGACCGACGGTGCTGGCCGGCCTGTGGTGGATCATCTGGATCATCAACATCCCGCTCAATGCGATGTTCCAGTTTGCCCGGCAGCTGATGCTGGTCCCCGAGCTGGGTGACAACATCCCGTTCGAGATGATCGAGTCGATGTACTCGATGTTGAACACGATGTCGTGGCCCTACCTGTTGCTCGATACGGCGGCGTGGGCCCTGCTGGGGGTCATCGTCTCCATTGTCCGGGGCGCGGTCAGCCAACGTTCGGCCTGAACGCCCTCGTACCACCCGCGACACGCGGTCGAACCCGCTGGCGAGCTTCGTCTCACCAGCGGGTTCGTTGATCGAGCGCGGGAGCGCTACTCCACCAGCTCGACGGTGACGGTCACGAGGTTGTAGCCGCCGCGCGGATCCTCGAGGCCCACCACGGCGGGGCCGCTCTCGATCAGGCCCTTGCCGAACTGCACGTCGTCGATCGCACCCACGCGGCGGATCAGCGGATCCTCGTCGGGGTCGCCCGCATCGGGGTCGGCTTGGCGGGGCGCCTGGTTCTCGCCCAGACCGACGGGCTCGTCGGCTTCGGTGCCCGCATCGAACAAGTAGGCCTCGATGCTCGAGTCACCCGGGGCCGGATTGCCATCGTCGTCGAACAGCGCGACGCCGTCGTTGTTGAACGCGAAGAACCAGTCGTTCGACTGCACGAGCATGGTCGCGAACCCGAGGCGGTCGCCGGGGACCGCATCGAGCGTGAACGTCAGGGCGCCGCCCGGTCCCACGCCTCCGTCGTTCTCGCTGAGCGCGGCCTCGTAACCCTCGCCCGTGAGGTAGTCGAAGGCAACCTGGTTGTTGCCCGCCTCGGCGAGCTCCTCGACGCCCGAGCCCGCGATTGCGGCCTCGCCCTGGGTGAACAACGGGTCGCTGCCTTCACCGGGGAATGCATAGACGACGCCGGGAGAAAACGGGGTGATCGAGGACGAAAGTCGCAGCGGTGCGCCGTCGGTGCCCGGCTCATTGAACCAGTCGTACAGGTCCATGGGGCTGCCGGTCTCGGCCAGCAGCTCGAGCCCCGCGCCACGGTCGGGCTGGCCCTCGGTAAACAGGGCATCGTCCGCGGTGTGCACCACGACCATCCCCGGGGTGAGGATGTCTTCGCCCTCGCGGGTGAGGGTGAGGGTGAACACGCCCTCCTCGTAGGCAAGGTCGGCGGTGAGCGAGGCGGAGACGTCGGCCATCACCACGCGAACGGTGTCGTCGTCGTCGGGGTCGCCCGCTTCGGCTCCGCCCGGTGCCGTGGCCACGGTCGCGGGATCCTCCTCCTCGGTCCCGGCGTCCCACAGGTCGATGGCATCGGTGATGTCACCGGTCATCGGAGTGCCATCACTGTCGAACAGCTCGATGCCCGCACCTTCGGGGGCGAAGAACCAGTCGTTGGTGGCCGCGGACATGGTGGCGAAGTTCAGTCGACTGCCCGGTGCGGCGGAGAACTGCACGGAATAGGCCTGGCCCACCTCGACCAACGGTCCGGGCTCCTTGGCGCCTTCGGGCGTGTTGAACACCTCGGTCGCGTGGTAGCGGCCGGCGTTGGTCACGGTAATGCGGAAGGTCTGGGCGTCGTCGGGCTCGCCCGTCGTGTCGTCGGGACCGTCGGTCGTCGCGTCGGTATCACCGGGATCGGTGTCGCCTGGGGGTGGGTCGTTGGTGGTGGATGAGTCCGCGTTGGGGTCTCCCGTACTCCCACCGGCGTCTGCCCCGCCGCCATCGACGACGCACCCGGCGAGACCGGGGCTCGCGGCACAAACCAAGGACAACATCAGCATCGAACGCATATGCATCGGTACAGCTACCTCTTTCGACGGCGTGAAAACCTGCCGTGCTCCGGGGCTTATGCTCGCCGACGAGGTTGGTTACCGTAGCTTCTGCCGATCATGTCCGTACTCCTCAGTGATGCCAGCAAGACCAACCCGCCGAGCCTCCACCGAGGGCACGGGTTCCTCCGATGGGGAATCGCGGGAGGGTTTTTGGGGGGGCTTGCGGTGGTCGCCGCGGCGTGCGGTTCCGACGGTGGTGATGCGTCCGGCTCGGCGTCGTCCACGGCAACGGGCGACACCTCGGGGAGCACGAGCACCGACGACGCCGACAGCACGGCGGGCTCGACCTCTACGGCGGCCGATGGCAGCAGCAGCGATGATGGTCTTGGTCCCGGCCCCGAAGGCGAGTGGGTCTCCCTCGCTCCGCTGGCTGCGGGCCCGCGGCAAGAGGACGCCGTGGTCGCGCTCGGCGACGAGATCTATATGTTGGGTGGCTTCGCCGAGGGGGCCGCCCTGGTGCCCACCGTCGAAGCCTACGACCCTCGACTCGACTCGTGGCGTGACATCGCCGACCTCCCCGTGCCCATGCATCACCCGCAGGCGGCAGCCGTGGGCGGGCGGCTTTGGGTGCTGGGGTTCTTGACCGGGTTCGACTTTGCGGCCGACGGACGGGGGTACGTCTACGACCCCGACACGGACACGTGGGCCGATGCGCCCGCGATGCCCGTGGGTACCGAGCGTGGAGCCGGCGGGGTCGCCGTGGTGGGCGATGCCATCTATGTGCTCGGTGGACTGCGCCAGACGCAGACCGTGGCCGATGCCTGGGTGTTCGACACCGCGTCCGAGTCCTGGTTTCCGATCGCCGACCTGCCCCAGCCCCGTGACCACATGGTGGCGGGGGCGATCGATGGCACGGTCTATGTCGTCGGCGGTCGCGACGGCGCGATTGCGGGCCATAGTGCCGCGCTGTTCATCTACGATGATGTGACCGACAGCTGGAGTGAGGGGCCGAGCATGCCCACCTCGCGCGGTGGGCAGGCAGGGGCGGTGATGGGAGGCCGGCTCTATGTGGCCGGCGGCGAAGGCAATGGCGATGTGAGCAGTGGGGTGTTCGACGCCTGGGAGGTGTTCGAGCCTGGGTTGGGCTGGACGGTACTCACGCCCATGCCCACGCCGCGACACGGCACCGGGGCGGCGGCGATCGGCGGCGTGATCTTCGTTCCGGGCGGTGCCGACGTGGAGGCGTTTGGCGCGGTGGCGACCCACGAGGCCTGGGTCGTCGAGCCGTAGAAGCGACGAGAGGCCCGACGCCAAGCGCGGATGCACCCGTGGAGACGGCGTGGTATCGCGAAGACACTCCGCAAGCCTCGGTTCCACGTCGTCGTTCTGGAGTGATGCGTGAGAACAGGGGGCGTGCCCGTGACGGGACGCTCTGCATCGTTCGTGTCATGGTGTCGCGCATGAACGCCACGAGGGTCGGCTCTGGTTCGTCCTTGTCCAGTCGCGCAGTGGTGACCGCGCTGGCGCTGCTGGCCGTGGGAGGCTGCCGTCCGCAGGCGACCGTCACCCCGGCCCAGCCGCCCATCGTGATCAGGGCCGGGAGCCCGGCGGCGAAGGCCGAGGTGTCGCCACCCCGAGAGCTGCACACCGTCGAGGGCATCACCGAGTACGCCCTCGACAACGGCATGCGGGTGCTGCTGTTCCCCGATCCCTCGCGCGAGCGGGTGACGGTCAACATCACCTACCTGGTGGGCTCGCGGCACGAGGGCTACGGCGAGACCGGCATGGCCCACCTGCTGGAGCACATGCTGTTCAAGGGGACGCCCACCCACGACGATCCGTGGCAGCTGCTGCAAGACCACGGCGCCGACTTCAATGGCACCACCTGGTACGACCGCACCAACTACTACGAGACGATGCCCGCCAGCGAGGAGAACCTGGCGTGGGCGCTGCGGTTCGAAGCCGATCGGATGATCAACAGCTCGATCGATCCGGCGCAGCTGGCCAAGGAGTTCTCGGTGGTGCGCAACGAGTTCGAGATGGGGGAAAACTATGCCCCGGGCGTGCTCGACGAGCGAATCCTGTCCACCGCGTTCTTGTGGCACAACTACGGCAAGTCGACGATCGGCTCGCGCAGCGACATCGAGAACGTACCGGTCGCGGCGCTGCGGGCGTTCTACGAGAAGTACTATCAGCCCGACAACGCCACGCTGGTGGTGGCCGGAGCCTTCGACCAGGCGCAGGCGCTGGGGCTGATCACCGAGTACTTCGGCCCCATTGCGCGGCCCACTCGCACGCTGCCCCCCACCTACACCGTGGAGCCCGTCCAAGACGGAGAGCGCACGGTCAACCTGCGGCGGGTCGGTGACGTGGGCGTGGTGGGGGTCGTCTATCACGGGGTGGCCGGGGCCGATCCGGACTACGTGGCGGGCGAGGCGTTGATGCACCTGCTCACCGACGAGCCCTCGGGGCGCCTGTACAAGGAGTTGGTCGAAAGTGGGCTCGCCTCGACGATCTACGGCGGTACCCAGCCGCTCCACGATCCGGGGTGGGTGCAGGTGACGGCCGAGGTCCCCACCGGGCGCCCGGTGGACCGGGTTCGCGATCGACTCCTGCAGGTGATGGACGCCGCGGCCGACGAGGTCACCGACGCGCAGGTGGAACGGTTCCGCAATCGCCGGCTCAAGCAGCTCGAGCTGGCGATGACCGACAGCACGGCGGTCGCCGTCGAGCTGAGCGAATGGGCGGCGCTCGGCGATTGGCGGATGTTGTTCGTGTACCGCGACCGCGTGGAGAAGGTCACCGCGGCGGAGGTCCGGGCGTTCGCCAACCGCTACATCAAGCGAAGCAATCGCACCGTGGGCCAGTTCTTGCCCACGGCGGAGCCCGACCGGGCGCCCCTGACCGAGGGCCCCAACGTCCTGACCTTCGTCGACGGATACCAGGGTCGGGGAGCGCTGCGCGAGGGCGAGGCGTTCGTGGCGACCATTGCGAACATCGAGTCCAAGACGGACCGTCAGACCACCCCGGGCGGCGTGGCCCTTGCGATGCTGCCCAAGAAGACCCGCGGCGGGGCGGTGACCCTACAGATGCGGCTGCGGGCCGGGTCCATGGACACCCTTCGCGGTCGGACCACGATGTCCGAGTTGGTGGGGGACATGCTCATGCGAGGCACGACCACCCTCGACCGACAGCAGCTGCGCGACGAGCTCGATCGCCTCAAGGCCCAGGTGTGGATCTCGGGATCGACGACCGGGGGATGGGTGCACATCACGACGGTGCGCGACAGTGTGCCGGCGGTGGTGGCCTTGGTGGCGAAGATGCTGCGGGAGCCCAGCTTTCCCACCAAAGAACTCGACGTCCTCCGCCAAGAGCGACTCGCGGTGCTGCAAGAGGCGCGCAGCGATCCTGCGACGCTGGCGTTCGAGTCGCTGGGTCGGACGTTGGCTCCGTACGCCGCCTCCGATCCTCGCCACGAGCCGACGGCCGACGAGGCGATCGCCCACATGGCGAAGGTGAAGCGGCGCGACCTGGTGCGCCTGCACGCGCAACTGTGGGGGGCGGGTCATCTACAGATCTCTGCGGTCGGCGACTTCGATCCGACGGCCTTGCGGGCCGCGGTCGATGAGCACCTCGAGGGGTGGGCCGCGGCACGCCCGTATCAACGCCTGCCTCGGCCCTTCCACGATGTACCGGGCCAAGGTCCCACCTATATCGACACGCCCGACAAGGAGATGGCGATGGTGCTGATGGGGCAGACGCTCGCGCTGCGTGACGACGACCCGGACCATGCCGCGCTGCTGCTCGGCAACCACATCCTCGGCGGCGCGGTCGAGTCGCGGTTGATGGAGAGGCTGCGGCAGCAAGAGGGCTGGTCGTACAGCGCGTTCTCCTACATCGACGTGGAGTCGATCGAGCACTCGGGGGCGTTTGTCGCCGGAGCGCAGTGCGCCCCGCAGAACGCCGAGCGGGTTCGAGCGGCCATGCGCGAGGAGATCGAACGCTTGCTCCGCGAGGGAATCACCGACACGGAGCTGGCGGCGGCCAAGGCCAGCTACCGCGCCGCGTTCGACACGGCGCTGTCCGAC
>JAHZJA010000196.1 GCA_022601155.1 Deltaproteobacteria bacterium
CAGCAGCTTGGTCAAGTGCAGCACCTTCGCCGGACACCCCGACTGGGGACGCGTCGCCTCGGCCGTGGGCCAGACGATCATGGAGCACGGCCTGGCCCTCGACCCCAAGGCGATGTCGATCTCCGCCCAGGGCATCGACCTGCACACCCCGACCGGCCCCTGCGTGGGGGTGAAGGTCTCCGAGATCAACCGTCGCATGCGCGACACCACCGTCCGCTGGACCATCGACATGGGCAGCGGCGACGCGAGCTACTGCGCCCTGGGCTGCGACCTCAGCTACGACTACATCCGGATCAACGCCGACGAGTCGCAGCAGATCGAGGTCAGCCACGATGGCGAGGTTCGTCGCAACCTCGGCCTGGCCTCTTACTCCCCGCGGCTCAAGCATCAGCTGCTGGTCGACGGCCTGGCCTACGTGCGGCGCTTCATCGGCCTGCGCATGATGGTCTACATCCCGCCGCAGGACGTCGACCCCGGCGTCATCGACAACGTCGCCGAGGACCTGCAGCTGTGCCTCGACGCCAACCTGCGGCCGCTGGTGGTGGTGCCCAACGACACCATGGCCGCCCGGGTAAAGGCACACCTGGCGGACTCCGGTCACAACTGCACGACGGTGGCCCCCGACCCCACCGCCATCAACCGGCAGCTCGACCGCGGACACCTGTGCGTGCTGGTGCGGGACCGGCCGGTGCCACACGCCATCATCGACCTCGCGATCAAGCTCGGGGTGCAAAAGCTGATCGCGATGGGCACCGAGCACGGCCTTCGCGACGCCCACGGCTTCGTGCAGCGCCTGTCGCCCGAGAACTTCCTCATGGGCCTGGAGCGTGACCGGTTCTCCACCAGCAACCCCGACCTGTTGATCCTGGCCAAGCATGCGGCCACGCGAGGCGTGCCCGCCCTTCACCTCATCGACGTCCGCCTGCCCCACGCACTGGTGGGCGAGCTGTTCACCGACGAGGGCATCGGCTCCCTCATCACCCGGCAGGCCGTCGGCTGATGACGACGCCCACCCGCAGCCGCCGCGCCGCACTGCGCGAGTTGCTGTCGGGCGGACGTGCCAGCACGCAGACCGCCCTGTGCTCGTTGCTCGCTGCGCAGGGCCACGCGGTCACCCAGAGCACCGTCAGCCGGGATCTCAAGCGCCTGGGCGCGCAACGGGCGGTAGGCGACGACGGCGTGCCCACGTACCGGTTGGCCTCGGCCCCACGCACGGGGTTGGCCCCGGGAATGGTCGTGGACGTCGAGCACAACGAAGCGATGATCGTGATGCGCACCCAGATCGGCCGCGCGCAGGCGGTGGGGTTCGACCTCGATGCGCTGGAGCTGCCGCTGGTGCTGGGTACGCTGGCGGGTGACGACACGGTGCTGGTGGTGCCGCGCTCCGTCACCCAGACCGAGGAGCTGGCCGGAGCCCTGCGCCAGCTCGCCGGGCTGTGAGCCCGCATGTCGGACCCACGCAACCCCATCGCGGGCGTCAACCTCAACGCGTTCCCGGTCTTCGACGCTCTCGCGCGTCACGGCAGTGCGGCCGGGGCAGCCCGCGAGCTGGGCGTCACCCCCTCTGCCATCAGCCATACGCTCCGCGAGCTCCGGCTGGTGTTCGACGACCCGCTGTTCGTCCGGACGGGAAACAGCCTGTCACCCACGGCACTGGCCCGCTCGATCGCGCCGATGATCCGAGCCGCGCTGAGCGGGCTGGGCACCACCCTCCAGGCCCGGCCGTCGTTCGAGCCCGCCCACGCTCGCGGGCGCTACGTGATCGCGGCGACCGACGAGATCGCACCGACGGTGGTCCCCCTCTTCATCCGAGCCGTGCGCGCCCAAGCTCCAGGCCTGACCCTCGATCTGCGACCCCGCGCCGCCGAGGCCGTGGCCGTGCTCGACAATGGCGACGCCGATCTCGTGCTGTGTCTACAGGCCGACGCACCCTCCCGCGTCAGCCGTGCGCGCCTGTACACCGACACCGTCTCGTGCGTGGTGCGACGAGACCATCCCCGTATCCGCAAGCGCATGACACCCAAGGCCTACGCGGAGCTGCCCCACATTCGCGTGTCACCGGAGGGCTTCGGACCGAGCGCCGTGGACACCGCGCTCGATGCCCTGGGCGTGTCACGACACATCGCCATCTATGCGCGCACCTTCATGATGGCGGTGGAGCTGGTCGCGGCCAGCGACTGCATCTGCACCCTACCGACCGAGCTGGCGCGGGCCGTGGCCCCCCGGATGAAGTTGCGCGTGCTCGACCCCCCGCACCCGTTCCCCTCGTACACCATCGAGATGGCGTGGCACGTGGCGCGAGATGAGCCCGGGCTGCAGTACCTACGGGCCCAGCTTTCGTCCGCGGCCCAAGCGGTGTGGGGCTGAGTCGACGTCGGCGACCCGCCTCAGAACATGCCGTTGGCGTTGGCCGAAGCGCCGGGGATCACCTGCAGTACGTCCCAGTGCTCGACGATCTTGCCACCATCGTCGAACCGGAAGATGTCGATCCCTGCGTAGTCACTGTCGCCTGGCCATCGCTGGTGGCAGTGCAGGACCACATGGTTGCCCTCGGCCACCACCCGCTCGAACGTGACCTGCTTGCCGGGGTACTCCCTGGCCATGCGTTCGAAATAGTCGATGAAGGCCTGTTTGCCGTCGGCGACCTCCGGGTTGTGTTGGATGTAGTCGTCGCCAACGAAGCGCGCCACGGCCTCGGCCGGTTTCGACTGGTTGAACATCAGGTCGTAGAAGGCCTGCGCCGCTCGTTTGTTGCGCTCGGTGCTCATCCTCCTTGGCGTA
>JAHZJA010000197.1 GCA_022601155.1 Deltaproteobacteria bacterium
ACTGCTTGTAGTAGCGGAACAAGCAGCCGCTGCCCGGGTCGTTCCACACGCGTGCGGCATAGAACTGGGCAAAGCCCTCGATCTGCGCCGCCGAGACATGCTCCCACGACTGCAGACAGTGAAGACCGTTGGATCCACTGACGTGGTCACACGAGCACGATGCGGGCGCATTGGGATGATCGGCGAGATTGGGGGCGGCGCAGTCGTACGTGACCGTCCCCTGCGGCGTGAAGCAGTACGGGTTGGACAGTCCTCCCATCGCCTTGCCCTGCATCACGTGGCCGAACTCGTGGGCGAGGATGAACTTCCAGCGCAGATCGCCCGCGCTGTTGTCCGGGTTGGTGTAGGGGCCCGTCTTGATGCTCGAGCCTGCGCAGGCATCGGTCGGCGGGATACCAGGCGAGGGTGAGCATCCCAGCCCTGCCTTGGTCACGAAGCCCGAGGGCTGGTCGACGACCGTGCCGCTGGCCAACGCGCGGGAGATCATCGCCGACGCATTGCCTGCCGGGTGAAACGGCAGGGTGACCAGCGGTGGGGGCAGCGGCGTGCCCGGAAGGTAGCTGAAGCTCTTGGCGACGCTCACCACCCCGACATTGGACGCCGCGTCGTTTTGCGGGTGGTACTCGACCGGATAGGTCTTACCGCCGTACTGCATGCGCGTGGAGACCTGCAGCGAGTAGCCCGAGCCGGGTGACACATCGATCTGAGCGCAGCCGTCGGGCCCCAGGACGCCGCTGTCGACCTGCGCGACGTAGCACCACCAGCCGTTGCAGACGGTTCGCTTCAGTTGATACTCGGCGTAGCTGGCGTCGACCAGCTGGGTGCCCGACCCGACCGCATAGTCCTCGTGCTGGGGTGCGCTCCATCCACTCGAGTCGACATACGAGGTCGTCCAGTCCGCACAGACGTCGACGCAGTTGTCGCCCGAGCAGCAGTTCCAGGGCCACAACTGGCAGGTCCAGCTCGGACCGATTCCTCCGTTGCCGGGCGTCGTACCCGGGCCCGGTTGGCCCGGTGCCTGGGAAGGGTCGCCCTGCGCGGCGAAATCCGACGCGCCGTCGGAGAGGTCGTCATCGGCCGCTGCGATCTCGTAGGTGTACTCGATCTGCGGGACCCCGCTCGGGAGCGATGCCGCGGCGGGGTCGGTCAGGGCCGAGGTCGCCCCGATCGCCGTGAACGTACCGCCCTCACGCACCCGCCCTCGCATGGACCGCAGGTCGGTTGCGACCAGCCCACCGTCGAGGGCGGTGACCATCGTGTCGAGGGTGTAGACCGAGGCGGTGCGGTAGCCCTCGTCGAAGTGGAACGCCAGGGGCTCGGCGTGGATGGTGGCCTCCCCGCCATCCCGCGCCACGGTGATGCTCGCCAGCAGCTGCACGCTGTGCGAGACGCCCTGCAGCGGGAGCGCGGCGAGCTCGATGGGCACCGCCACTTCCCCCCCCGCGGGCAGCTCGACCGCGGGCAGCTCGACCTCGATGGCGCGGTCGTCCAGGCCCGACACGAACACCCGAGGAACGACGGTACGGGGCTCGTCGACATTGGACCGCGCAACCAGGGACAGTCGGTTGCTCGCCTCGATGCCCTCGGGCAGTCGTTCCCAGTAGGCAATGACATCGGTGGCATCGGCCGAGTGTGCGAACGCATCGACGTCTGGCGCACCGGGCTGTGCCACCAGTTCCTGGGAGCCAGGGTCGAGGACGATCTGGGATGGAGTGGGATCGGGCCCGGCCTGGTCGGTGCACGCCATGACGCCAATGCACGTACCTGCCAGCCAGCTAACCGTTGTGAACCGAACCAATGCCCGGCGTATCACCGAAGGGTGCGCAACCATGTCGAGGTCTCCTTGCAGTGCCGTCACATCGTGGACGGCTCCGAAGATCGAGGCGGCCCGCGCCCGGTGTGACACCGATGTCCGCGACAATCGTGCGAACGCTCCGGGGGAACTCCATCGTCGGCACGGTGATCGGAGCGTCGTGGGCCGCGGCAAAGCCACCAAGAAATCAGCCACTTAGTTTGAGCCCGCGATCACTCTGCTACGGATCGCCTCGTGCTGCCCGCCCCGTCATTGCTCCGTCGTGCTGCGTTGTCCCTGGCCGCGACCGCACTGCTCGCGGCCCCCGGTTGCCGCCCCGCCGCCGGACCGCCGCCGAGTGCCCCGAGCCCGCTCGCCCAAAAAGACCTGCCCAAGTTCCAGCGCCCGACCCTCTCGGGCGGACGCATCGACACCGAGGCGATGCGCGGCCAGGTCGTGGTGGTCAAGTTCTTCGCCCAGTATTGCGAGCCGTGCAAGCGCACCCTACCCGAGGCCGAGAAGCTCCATCGCAAGCACCCCAACGTCGCGTTCGTGGGCGTGTCGGAGGACGAGTACGCCTCCCAGGCCCAGCAGCTGGTCGACGGGTACGGCCTGTCGTTTCCCATCGTCCACGACAAGGGCAACGTGCTCGCGGGACGTTTTCGCGTGAGCGAGATGCCCGTGACCTTCGTGGTCGATCCCCAGGGGGTAGTGCAATGGGTCGGCGGACCGGGCCAAGACGAGGATGACCTGGCGGCCGCGATCGAGGCGTACGGCGGCTGATTGACCGGATCGTGGGGCCGCGCGATACGCTCGATGGAGCCAACCGGGCCGCCATGCGGTACGGGTCACGAGCCGATGGCTTTTCGGCAGGCCGTGGGGACGACTATGCTCGCCCCGCCATGGCCGCGGCTCCGCTCTTCCGTCCCTCGTGTCTGCTCTCGATCGCCGCCGCGGGCTTGATGTTGTCCGCAACGACCGGCTGCCCCAAGAAGGGCACCCCGGCCGAGCAGCTGGCCGTCGCCCCGGACCTCGCGACCCAGACCGGTCAGACCAAGTGTGGCGTGCGAGCCAGCGCGGCCAAGCCCCTGGTGGTGGAGTGGCCGGCCGCTGACCGTGCCGCGCTCGAAGCACGAGCGACCCGCGGCCTGGTCGCCGTGCGGTACTCGGGCTGCGAGATGGAGGTGCTGACCAACTGCACCGTCGACGGTACCTACAGCTATCTCGGTCTCAACCAAAAGCGGGAGGGCGTCCGGATCAAGACCGTCGACGATCTGTACGCGCAGCTTCCGGTCGGCGCGGTCGGACTCGAGGGCAAGCTCGAGCGCTCGGGCCAGCTCAACGTCGACATGGTGATCATCGGCCGCAAGGAGGCCGAGCGCTTCGAGTTCAACGAGCGTGACCTCGAGGGCCGCTGCGACGAGGCGAGCCACGTCATCACGGGGCTCACCGTCGGTGCGTTCTCGTTCTACGCGGGAGCCAGCGCCGAGGTGGGAGCCGGGGTCAAGGTGGGCAACATCGGGGTCGGGGCCTCCTCGGGCGCCGACCGTGAAGTCCTCAAGCAAGACGGCAACGAGGATGCGTGTACCGCCGCCACCCAGGCCGACGAAGACGCCCCTCCCGGATGCGGCGCGTTGCTCCGCGTGGAGGTGGTGCCCATCGACAAGATCTTCGGCTCGAGCACCGTGACCTCCTCGGGTGCGACCACCACCAACTCTTCGAACAACAAATCCAGCTCTGCCACCCAACCGGTCGATCCCGTCGACCAGGAGAAGTGGGCCAAGCGCCGCAAGCTGTGGGGCGCGCTTACGATCACCGGCTATGGTGTCGCCCTGTTGGGCGTCGGTGGCCTGTACGGCGGCCTCGCCGTCAAGCGCAAGGCGGAGAAGGACCTCGGCGCGCTCGGCAGCGACACCGGCGGCCGGCTCCCGACCGGCAGCGAGCGCCAAGACCTCATCAAGCGCGGCCAGATCGGCACGGGCGTGCTCATCGGCTCGATCGTGGGCATGGGGGCGGGATTCGTCCTCGCGGTGTTCGCCTCCGCCAAGCTCAAGCAGGCCAAGTCGTATCGCAACGCCTCCATCGGCCCCTCGCTCGTCCCCGGGGGCGGTGGCGTCGCCGCTTCGGTTCGCTTCTAGTCTGCCCAGGGTGCCCCACGATGAACGCTCGACATCCCACCCGCTTCGTCCTCCCGGCCGTGCTGCTCGGGTCCGTGCTCGCCGCCGCCTGCTTCGACGACTCCGCCCTCGAAAACCAGGACTGCGCCTCGGGAGCCGACTGCTCCAACGGCCAGGACTGCGTGGTCACCGACTACCAGGCCAGCCGGGGCATGGGCTTCGGCTGGTGCCGCCCCAAGGGCGACGGCTGCGCCGCGGGCATCCAGCCCGGCTGCGGATGCACCCTCGATGGCCTCAGCCAGTGCTGTAGCAGCGAAGAGGTCGACATCCTGCCCTTCGTCGACGGCGGCAGCTGCATCTGCGTCTTCGACGACGACACGCAGATGATGGGAGCCGAGAACACCGAGGGCTCCGGATGTTTCAATCCAGGGTCCTGAGCGTTCGCACGACCTGCGCCCGGTCCGTTTGAGCTGACGCCGCCCGACTCGGCCAAACCGGCGGGTATAACCGCACGCGATGCGACGATCTGCCGTCCTTTTTGGAGCCGTAGCCCTCGCGGCCACGGTCTCGTGCACCAAGAACGACCCCGCCCCTGCCCCGCCCGCAGGTGCAGATGCCACGGCGACCGAGCCCGCTGACGCCCCGGTCACGACCGACATCAAGACCGACGATCTGCCCAAGCAGCTCGCCGATGCCCTCGTGCAGGCCAAGACGCGCGCGGACGAGATCGAGGCCCGGTGGACCCCGCAGATGCGCGAGGGCATGACCCAGCTGGTCTCCACGCAGTACGACGACACCGAGGCCGCGCTCACGGCCATCCTGGCCAGCCCGCACCGTGCCCCCGGCAACGCCGACCGTGACGTCTACCGCCGCCCGGTCGAGACGCTGACGTTCTTTGGCCTCACGCCCCAGATGAAGGTGTTCGAGTACGGCTCGGGCGCGGGCTGGTACACCGAAGTGCTCGCGCCGCTGCTGGCTCGCGAAGGCACCTTGCGCCTGCCGGGCTACGACCACGAGTCCGAGGACGCCCAGGTCCGCTATGGGGCCCGCGCGACCGACCTGTTCGTCGGCGCGCCGGGGAACCTCTACGAGCACGTGGAGCTGGTCGAGCAGACCCAGCTGTTCGGCGCCCCCAACTTCGGTCCGGCCGACTCGCTGGACATGATCTTGGTGTTTCGCATGATGCACAACGTCCACCGGTTCAAGATGTGGGACGCGCTGATGCCTGCCGTGTACGAGTCACTCAAGCCGGGAGCGGTGCTCGCCGTCGTGCAGCACCGCGCCGCCGATGATGCCGACCCGGACAAGAGCGCCCCCACCGGCTACATGCCCGAGCCGTGGCTCATCGAGAAGGTGAGCAGCTACGGGTTCGAGCTGGCGGCCCGCTCCGACCACAACGCCAACCCCAAGGACACCAAGGACCATCCCGGCGGGGTGTGGACGCTGCCGCCCTCGCTGCAAAAGGGCGATGAGGACCGTGACAAGTACGTCGCCATTGGCGAGAGCGACCGCAGCACGCTCAAGTTCGTCAAGGTCGCCAAGTAGTCGCGCCCGCGAGGCGACCGCGAGGGCACCCCGCGGTCGTCCCCCCTACGGCAGCACGCACACGCCGACGTCTTCGAATCCCGGCGGGGCCGCGCCCACGTCGCCGAAGAACGAGATGCACTCGTCGGGCGCCACGCACATCGGGTTGCTCAGGTCGCAGTACGGGGTGCAGCAGTTGACGTCGGCGCAGCCAAAGCTGTTGGGGCCGCACCACTGGCCGGGGTCACACGAGTTCTCGCCATCGGCAGGCGGGCAGGCGTCGCCATCGGCTCCCGCCGCGCCCGAGGCGTCGCTGAAGCAGATGAAGGTCTGGTTGGGCGTGTCGATACACGATTGCCCGTCGGGACAGTCCTGCAGCAGCGGGTCACAGCCCTGCAGGCACAGCGGCAGCACGCCGTCGTTGTAGACGGCGCACGCATCCCCCGAGGCGCACATCAAGTCTTCGCCCGAACAAAACGCGATGCACTGACCGATGTTCTCCTCGTTGGAGTTGAGGCAGATGTGGCCGACGTCGCAGTCGTCGATTCCACTGACCCCGCTGCCCTCCACCATGCACTCATCGCCGGCCAGGTTGGTCCCCGAGACCTCGACACAGCGGGTGGCGTTCCAGAACGTGCCGCCGTCGTTGGCCCACGCGGTGCACTTTTCTCCCTTGGGGCAGTCTTGCGCCGTGGGGTCGCACTCATTGGCACCCCCGACGTCGGGCATCATCACGAACCCCTCGCCTCCACTGCTGTCGGCAGGCGTGTCGGGGCCGGTCGACTGACCACCACCGCTGGTCATGACCGGTCCGGATCCTCCCGGCGTCGGCGGTGCGATGGTCGTGCCCCCATCGGGGTTCTCGGTGTCGGCGGACGGGCCCCCGGTCGTCGCCTCCGTCCCCGTGGCCGAGCACCCCAGCACCAACCCCAGCCCCAACCCAACCCAAATGCGCCCTCGCTCCACCATGCTCTCCCTTTTGCCATCCTCGCGACCCAGACGCCATCGCTGATTGCATCGCGGACACGTCCGCGGTGGGGCGTGAGCACACACGAGCGCTACACTGCCCGCCGTGCCTCGCTCGGCGACCGATAGGCCCGCGCCCACGGGACCGCCATGGCCTCGGGCCTCGCCGCAGCCCATCGATAGCGACGAGCAATTGCGGGACCTGGTCGCACGACTACGAGACCGCAAGCCCACTGCGATCGGGCTATGGATCGGCCCCGACCCTACCCGAGGTCGCCACGACGCAGACGACTGGCGTGGCGCGACCAGTGGACACGCCGCCATCGCGGTCGCACCGCAGGGCGACACGCCCCCACCCGTGTGGAGCCTCGATCCCAAAGCGGGTCTCGATCCCATGCCGCTGCTGTCATGGCTGGCGGAGGCCGATGCCCCCTACGTGGTAACCCACGGGGCTCAGATTACGCTGCACCGCATCATCGACTGGGCTGGCCGCGCAGATGCTCCGCTTCCGGCCCGTCTGGGATGCACGCAGACCGCCGCCGTGCTTCTGGCCGAGGGTGCCCGCCACCGGGCGACCTCCCTTTCGGAGTGTGTGGAGAGAGCCCTGGGGCGACCATGGCCGCTGTCGGCACCCGAGCTGCCCCTGGCCGAGCCCGACCGAGCCCTGGTCGCCGCCACGGCAGCATCGGTACTCGCCCCCCTGCTGGCCGCGCTCACCCCCATGCTGCGTCGCCGCGAGCTGGTGCGGGTGTTCGAGCTCGAGTGCCACCTGGTCCCGTCGGTCGTCGCGATGGAGCGGGCGGGCGTTGGGGTGGATGCCGCCGCGTTTCAGCGGATCGTCGATGGCTGGGTTCGCGAGCAACCAACCGCCACCGAGCCCGATCGACAGACCCGGCTCGCCAAGCTGGTATCGACGTACGGATACTGGCCTCGCGAGTACATCAGCGGCGATCGAATCTTCTGCCGCCTGCACCCGCTCGCCGCCGACTCGGGGCGCTTTTCGTGCACCGAGCCCAACCTCCAGCAGGTTCCGGGCCCGCACGTCGCCCCGGGCATGCGGGCGTGCTTCGTGCCGCCGCCGGGGCAGGTGTTGGTGGTCGCCGACTACGCCCAGATCGAGCTGCGGGTGGCCGCCCACCTCGCGCCATGCGACGCGATGCGAGCCGTGTTCCGGGAAGGTCGCGACCCTCACCGCGCCACGGCGGCCACCCTGACCGGCAAGCCCGAAGCGGAGGTCAGCGATCGCGAGCGCCAGCTGGCCAAGGCCGTGAACTTTGGCTTCCTGTTCGGCATGGGGGCGCCGCGGTTCCAGAGCTATGCCCAAAGTAGCTACGGCGTGGAGCTCGACATGACCGAAGCCCGGCGCGCCCGCGAAGCGTTCTTGCGCACGTTCCCCGGCATCGCGCGCTGGCACTCGCGGGTGGGCAAGCTGGGGCGAGGCGTGTCATCCCAGGCGGTCACCGTGCGCACCGTCCTTGGCCGACGCAAGCGGTTCGAGCCCGGCAAGATGTCGTTCAACGCCGCGCTCAACATCCCCGTGCAAGGCACGGCAGCCGAGGGCTTCAAGCTCGCGATGACCCGCCTGCAGCCCCGACTGGCCGCGCTGGGAGGCCGCGGGATTCTCAGCGTGCACGATGAGTACCTCGCCGAGCTGCCCGCGGACCGAGCCGAGGAGGGCTGCCGCGTGGTCGCACAGACCATGAAGGAAGCCATGGCGCAGGTCGTGACCACGGTGCCGATCGAGGTCGAAGCCCACGTGGCACAGTCGTGGGCCGACAAGTAGCCAGGGCCCGTCCCCAACCGGCCCCACCGCGGACAACTTCATGTCGTTGCGACGTGGACATCCGGCGAAAATCGCCACCAGACACCGAATTCTAGGTTTTTCGCCCGATCGCGTTGCACCTGCACAAGGTTGCTGCAGACATTGGACGAAGCCTCGGCGAGCCTGACAAGACGGGCACGCCGGTACGTCAACAGGACTGTCCACTGCCATGCACCTGAACAACTCATCCTTGCTGCCCCTTGCGATCGCCCTCGTCCTCGTCCCCGCATGTGGAGACGACGGCGGAAGCTCCGACGGCTCCAACGACTCCACGGGCACCGCCACCGACAACCCCGGTACCACCACCGACGACCCCGGTACCACCACCGATAACCCCGGCACCACCACCGACGATCCCGCCACGAGCACCGGCCCCGACCCCGACAGCTCGGGCGATCCTCCCGCCGACATGGCGATGGTTCGCGTCATGCACCTGGGCGTCAATGCCCCCGGCGTCGACGTCTTTGCCAACGGCGAGGGCCCCGTGTTCGAGAACCTCGAGTTCCGCAACAGCACCCAGTACGCCGAGGTCCCGGCCGGCGACTACACCTTCGACGTATCCGTCACGGGCATGCCCGCCGACCAGGCGGTCCTCAGCCCCATGCTCACCCTGGACGCCGACACGTCCTACACCGCGGTGGCCATCGGCGACCTCAACGAGGCGGCGCCCATCGACCTCCAGGCCATCGCCCTGGTGGACGACGCCGAGGGTCTCGACCCCGCCAACGTCCGCATCACCGTCATTCACGCCGCGCCCGCCGTGGGCGAGGTCGACATCTGGGAGATCACCGGTGAGCCCATCCTGCTGCTGGAGAACGTTCCCTTCGGTGGCTCGGCGACCCTCGACGACCTGCCCGCCGGGCCCGTCGAGGTCGGCGTCGACGTCGACGACGACATGGTCCCCGACCTGACCTTCAGCGTGAACTCCACCGGCCTCGGCGGCAGCCAGGTCAACGTCTACGCCAACAACGATGCCGCGGGTGACGTGGCTCTGATCGCACAGCTGCCCGACGGCAGCGTGCTGCCGATCCTCCCCAACTGAGCTTCGAGCACGAACCGACCGACCCGAGCCGGGCGTGGCCATGCTACGCCCGGCTTCGTTGCGTCGACCGACATCCAGGGCCTTGGCCGAAGGCAGACACGAGGGGCCGTGCACACGTACCAGCGGAGCCCGATCGCCCGTCGACGTTCGGCAAGCTCGACGCGTGGAGCGAAGACCGAATCGTGATCGAGTCCTCGTGCCGACCCATACGTCAATGCTCTGGATACGGGAACGACCGAAAGGCGACGTGCTCGGGCACGGTCGAGCACTGAAAGAGCATTCCGAGAGCGCGCACCCCCTCGACCTCGAAGTGGCAACGGCTAAGGCCGCCCGGCTCGAGTTGGAGCAGGTACGACAGGGCTGTCCCGCATTCCTTGCACTGCGGGTACTGGGACTGGCTCGGCCACGCCGGCCAACCTCCCAGCTTGTCATCGCGGCGAGGCGAGGTCGCGGCAAGCAGGCGCGGGTCGACCGGATGGGCGGAGGTAAGCTCGTGCGGGGTCGCGGGTAGCTCGGGCCGCCCCCGGTTCCAGCGACGCACGACAAGCGGCTGCTCCGCCCCCTCGTCGAGAGGGTCGACCGCGAACGGATCGTCGACGCGCTCGGCCGGGTCTCGCAGCTCGGCGGGAGATCGCCAGCAGGCGAAGACCGACGGCGTGTGACAACGTCGGGTGGAGTGTCGTGATGGTGTGGCCGGCGCTCGCGTGCAGTGAAACAGCTGCACGAGTCCCTGACGGTGGGGGTGAGACAACTCCGGCGGAAGCATGCTGAGGTCGAGCTGCACGAGCAGCCGCATCGGATCCCCGCAATCGCAACACGTCGGCCACGTCTGTCGACGCACCAAGAACGCCGCCCCCCCGAACTTCGAGCAGGGTTTGGAATCGTCCGGACAGCGATGCCGCTGCGGACCATCGGTGTCGTGGCGATCGGGCAACAACGGGCTCCGGGCCCAGTGCTCCATGAGCTGTCGCGCCAACGCCTCGTCGGCGGGTGTACCGGCAACCGGCTCGGCCGTGGCTGATGACTCGAGCTCGCCGTCTGGCACCCGCTTCATCGCCTCACGGAGCACGACTGCGAGCTGGGCGTCATCCGCAAAGACCTCGTCGATGTCATCGGACGCCAACAACCAGCGGGCCAGCGACGGCACTCCATCGCCCCGCGGGACAGACTGCGCCAGTACATCTGCGATGCCCTCTTCGAGGATGGAGCTTGGCGCCGAGGCGACGAGCAGCCCTCGACTCCGACATTGGTCCAGCACCTGATGGGCCAGTTTCTTCCACCCGGGCGTCACGCTGCCGACTATTGCATCGGGTGGATGTCGATGGAACGAACAATCTGGGTTCGACGTGCATCTCCCCCACGAGAACGCTGCCGTCAGACGACCGCGCTCGCGTGGCCGAGCAGTGTCGAGACGATGGGCTCGACGATGCCGTCGATCACCTCGAGCTCGATGCGCAGCGCCTCCTCGGGTACGACGACGCCCAGGCGTGCGAGGGCGGGCGGGGTGTGGCCCGTCGTGGCATGACTGCGCTCGGCTCGCGCCTCGGTCAGCGCGGCGCGGAGGGGCCCGGATAGCGAGGGGTCCTGCTCCAGCGCCCAGCGCACCGTGGCCCAAGCAAGGGCGGCGTGTCGGGTCTCGTCGACGGCGATGATGCGCTGGACCGTGGCGATCTCGTCTCGGGAGCGATCGGCGGAGAGATGAGCCGCGGCCGCGGCCGCCCCCTCGCCGATGCATCCCTCGAGCAGGGCGTCCACGGCGATCTGCTCGAGGGTCACGCTGCGTGCCGGCACGACGGCGAGCGGGCCGAAGTCCCACGACCGATCGCCCAGCCCTCGCGCGATGTCCAGCGCCAGGCCAGCGTGGCGGATCTCATCCATCGCGGCGCGTTGGCATTGCTGGAGCAGTGAGGGCGGGGCCCCCACCGCCATCAGCTCCAGCGCGATCCGATTGAACGCCGCGATCGAGGCGTGCTCGGCCCGAGCGCTCCGCAGCCATCGCTGCGCGGCGATCTGGGACTCGTGTCCGTCTGACGGGAGTGCGTCGAACGCTACCCCCGACCATGCATCTCCCGTGGTGATCTCGGCCAACACCCACTGCCCGTCGTGGGTGATCGGGCGACCGTCGACCGGCTCGCTACGGCGCCGGGAACAACGCTCGCGGCGCGGCGTCACGTTGAAGCACTCGGGAAAGAGCGGAACGCCGCTGTCGCACGTCGTGGGGTGGGCCTCGGCATTGGCGAGGAAGCTCTCCAGAGACGTGATGCACCGGTCGGCTTGATCGGCGTCGAAGGTCTCGCAACGCTTGAGGTCGTAGACGTGCTCCTGGTCGTGGTCACACGTCGTGTCGCCGTGGCACTCGGCGAGGATGTCGCAGCGCAGGAGCTGCTCCTCATGCTTGAAGTCGTTGTACTGGGACCCAGAGCACCCGGCCGCAGTGAGAAACGCGCCGAGCAAGCCAAGATGAACGGTTCTAGGGAGCAGCATGGGTCGACACGCCGAAACATCATCGGCCTCCCCAGGGTAGTGCCACCCACGCCCCAGACGATCGCTCCGCCGGTGAATCCGGCCATTGGCGGCCACGATCAGCGTTTCCCGGTCGGTGCAGTCTCGTGCGGACGTCCCATCCCTCCCGGGCGAAGCCGCGCGCCGCAACGAACCGTGGACTTCGATGTCCTGTCAGTCCAAGGCCCTGGGCGGAGCCCGACCGGGGATCGCGGCCACCTTGCCGACCGCGGGCAGCACGAATGGCTCGAAGCGCGTGTTCCTCCACGTCACCCAGCGCAGCGAGGCGTGCTCGAGAGGCACGTCGAAGCGCATCCGCACCGACGTCGGTCGACCGTGGGCCACGCCCAGGATGTCGATCGTCCAGCCGTCGAGCGCAATCGAGTCGCCTCGCTCGAAGGGGTGCGCTCGGCCGCGCACGATGGCGCTGAACGGGTCGCCGAAGTAGCCGCCGACCGGCTGCAACACGAGGGTGAACGCATCCGGACGTTGGACGATCACCGGAGCGAAGGTCGAGCCGAGCACCCGCATCCGCTTGGGTAGCGCCCGGTCGCTGTCCCACCGCATCAGCCACATGTACGCCCCGACGAAGGTCGGCGGCGAGTTGACCACCATCAGATCTTGCTCGGCCAGCGCAGCGTCGGCCGGCAGGCTCTCCACCCCGACCCGCTGCAGGTCCTCCAGCTCCCGCGGCAGCGCGGCGACCTTGCCGGGCACCGCGAGCGGAGCCAGCCCGCCATGGATGACCAGCAGCGGCAGCGACAGCAGCACGGGCAAGACCCGGGTCCACCAGCGGGGCGGCGTGGGCTCCCCTTGCGCCAGCGCAGCCGCGATGACTCCGGCCACGAGCGCGCTGCCCCCCACCCCCACCATCAGCAGCATGCGATTGCGGGCCACCGCCGCCGAGGCG
>JAHZJA010000198.1 GCA_022601155.1 Deltaproteobacteria bacterium
CATTTTGCTCGAGCGAGCAATCGCCCGAACTCGCAAATCAATGCTGAAACGATCATGCAGACGTTGGCTTTGCCGCTGAATCTGGTCCAGTAAGGTACCACCAACCACGCCGGCACCGATGATGCCAACCGATATCGTCTTGTCAGACAAGTAAAACTCGGAATGAACGGCGCGCAATGCCCTCGTAACATCACTTGAATCAATGACCGCCGAAATGTTTCGCTCAGACGATCCCTGCGCGATAGCACGTATGTTGATGCCGGCACGCGCGAGGTTGGTAAAGAAACGCGCGGCGATACCCGGCGAACCAGCCATTCCATCACCGACCACAGCGACGGCGCTGCCCATGACGACGCTGTCCGCCGCTACGTGGAAGCCGTGGAGAACCTCCCCCGAGAGCAGGCAGAAGCCCTGCTCGCCGAGATCGAACCCGCGCCGCCACTCGACTGACCCCCACTTCACATCAACGACACACCCAAGCCCCCCACCTGACAAGGAAACCCACCATGACCAAGATGATCATCCTCGGCACTGCCTGTCTCAGCGGCCTCGCTGCGTTCGCCATGACCAACATCGAGCCGGCCAACGCCGCCATCACCAGCGGCTACGCCTACGTGTGCAGCGCTCGCTTCGAGACTCAGAGCACCTTCGTCGGCGACGACGGAGCCCTGCGCGTGTCCTTTTACGGCGCACCCGGTTGCACCGGTGGCTACGTCGGCTTTGGCTACATGTATTCCTCGGGTTCGCCCTACGTGACCTCGAACGACGAGCACAGCGAGGCCCGCCTCCTCAGCCACTTCGAGCTGGCCGCGGACGCAGCCGAGACGGGTCAGAGGGTCTACATCACCAAGTGCGCGGGCAGCAGCGGCTGCATCGAGAAGCTCAACTTCTACGGCAACTGATCACCACCACGGACGAAGACACGAGGTCGTCGCGGGGCCACCAAGGCCCGGCGGCGACCTCTCCGCGCGCCTCGGGTGCAATCGATCGGTTCAGCTTTCGCGTCGATCCAAAGGAGCCACTGCGGCGTACCGTGGGCGTGACGACCACCCACGGACGTCACCCTAGCTCCTTGGACTGCGACCATGACCGATCATGAGATTCGAGGGGACAGATCCCCCTCCCGCCCCCTCACGCGACCACCCATCCTCCCATGGCCATGCTTGCTCGTGGCGGGCGTGTTGGGCTGCGGCGGCGACGATGTCGCGGGACAGCCCGGAGCTGGCACAGAAGCTTCGGACTCGGGCACGTCGGCGACGACCGAGACGCCCGCCGATGGCACCTCCAGCGTCGGCTCCTCCGAGGGCTCCTCGTCCGACGGCACGACCGACGATGGCCAGGCACAGCTGGTACTCACGCGCGGTGACCTGCTGGACTTCGGCGAAGCCGAGATCGGCTCGCAGGTCGCGTTGCTGGTGCAGGTGGACAACATCGGCACCGCCGATGCGACGGGGCTGATGTCGACCCCGCTGGGCAACGAACATTTCGAAGGGCCGTTCGGATACCGAGAGTTCCAATACCCGGGAACCGATGGCACGTGCGGCGAGTCCATCGCCCCCGGCGAGTCGTGCCTGATCGATCTGGTCTACGTGCCGAACCTCGGCGCGCAGCTGGGCCAGTGGTCGATCGACTACGATGGCGGCCCGGGGCCACTGACCGCGGATCTACAGGGCTCGGGCTTCGGCACGACCGCGTCGCTGGTCCCCGATGGCGGCGCCGAAGACTGTCCACCGCTCGCACCTCCGCGACCGTGGATCCAACCCGACGGGCCTCACTGGGGCTGCGTGCCCGGGGCCTTTGCCGGCGTAGACCCATTCGAGGGCGCTCAGGTGTTCGCCGCGGTCCTCGACCCTCCCCTCGTCACGACGTTGAGCCTCCCCATCACGCTCGTCCCGTCGTTCGGCACCGCGACCGGCACCGTCATGGGCGCCTTGTCGGTCGCCACGATCAGCATCGACGGGATCGACGAGCACCGGGTGCAGCTTCGCTACCTCGACCAAGACGGCGCGCTCATCGAACAGTTCGACTCTGGGTTCGAGACCGAAGCCACGTGGTCGCTCGTCGAGGACGCGCGCCTGGTGCCCGCAGCCGCCACGGTGGTGGAGATCATCTTGTCCTGCCAGCAGCCCGAGGGGGGCGGAGCCTGTGCCGCGGCCTTCGACGCGGTCGACTACCGACTGAGCCTGTAGCGCTGCCACGAAGCATCGGTACGGCTTCCGCTGTGATCCGCGTCCGGTCTGGGGCTCGGATCGAGGCCCCGACCGACGACAGTGGCCACCCAGCGAAAGCCGTTGTGGCCTGCGCAGTGCCGCCATTTTCGCCCTCCATCCCTACATGTCGTCGAGACCACTGGCGCGGGTCCGATTGGTCTCACCCTTGCACACAGCATCGATGCACCAGACACCCGGGCGGGAACCCGGGTCATCACGGGAGTACGGAGGTTCGATGCCGAGCAACTACGTCGTCAACATTTCCATTCGCGGTGTCCATATGGACTCGTTCACGGTCCGGGTCCTCGATTCGGCCCGTTCACACGGCCGGGCGTTGTCCAGCATCACGGGCCTCCTCGATGCCAACGCCGATGCAATCTACCAACACCTCCAAGATCAGGAAGACGCCAGCTTCGTCATTCGAGCGGGCAGCGGACAGCGGATGATGTTCAACCGCGCCAACGGTCAGACCTATCACCTGGTGCTGTTTCACGTAGACCAGACCCGCTCCCAACGCTCGCAGCAAATGCTCGACCGCTACGATGCGTTGTGACACCTCCCCGGAGAGCGGCTCCTCGCATCGCTGGGGTTGTAGGGGTGCACGTCGACCCGTCGCCGGGAGGCGACGGTACAGGCCGCGACCTCCCGAGAGTCCCGTCGACGAGGTCCGTCACCGTCCTCGCACACACGTCGAGTTCGGTTGCCGATAGGCGCCGCTCGACCCCGACAGGGTGATGTCGACGAGGGGACGAGCGCAGCGCGACGTCACGCACCCAACGGCACCAACCGGCTCGCGAGCGGCCAGCACCCAATCGCTCGCGAGCGAGGCCTGCCCCCCTCGTCCCAGCACCGCTGACAGGCGTAAACCCGCGTGGTTGACACTCAAACGCCTCTTCGCGGGCTTTCGGGCCAACGATTCCAGTTGCGAACTATGACAGTTTTGTTATTTATATAGTCATGCGGAGTTGGAGGTCGACGCCATTGGCGTTGGTGGTGCTCGTGGGCTGCGGCAACCCGTTCAACCCATTCGGCCCCGCAGGTGATGGCGATGGTAGTGGCTCCGCCAGCGACTCGGGTCCAGGCGCCAGCGAAGACGATGGGGTCGACGACACCACGGGTACCGGCCCGGAACCGACGGGCGGGGGTGAGTCGGGCGACGCCGACCAGTGCACGCCCGACGATGTCCTCACCGGGCTGCTGCTGTCGTCCACCTCCGATCGCAGCTTCTCCATCGCCAGCGACTTGGTCCTCGACGGCACCGAGTCGGGCGGCTTCTACGTCGCTCGCAATTGCGTGGCGCGGCACGATGGCCGGGGCGTCGAGCTGTGGAGCGTGGCCGGCGAGGGCTGCCACCACCTGGCCGTGAGCCCCTCGGGGAACCCGGTGGTTGCCGGCCGCATCAGCGTGACCAGCGAAGAGGACTACGAGTACGCACGCGTGACCCAGTTCGACTCGCAGGGCGCACAGCTGTGGGTCCACGAGTGGGACGTACCCGGCGTGCGAGAAGCGGCGACCGACGTAGCAGTGGACGGCGAGGGCAACGTGCTGGTGGCTGGCCGCAATGTCGTCGACGGCACGCTCAGCGGATGGGTCGCCAAGCTCAGCCCAATGGGTACGCTGCTGTGGACACAAACGCTGCCAGGCATGTCCAGCGACGCACCGAAGCTCGGCGTGGACGATGCTGGCTTCGTGTATGCGGCCGACACCGTGTTCGTCGACGACGACTTGGTCCACGTCACCCAGCTCGCCGCCAACGGCGACATCCAGTGGTCGTGGGAGACCCACGGGCCCGACGGAGAATTCGAGCTGGATGCGATGGGCGTCAATCCGGGCGGACAGGTGCTGATCGCCGGTCGCGGCCCCGGTAACGGCGCGGCGGGGCTGTACCTGCTGGACGCGGCGGGCGATCTGGTGTGGAGCCGAACGAGCCACGATGTCGACTGGATCGAGCGCGCGGCTGCAGTGGTGTTCGAGCCCTGCGGCACGATCGCGTTGGCCGGCGCGGGAGACCCGGGCGCATCCAACTGGGGTCAGCTGTGGGTCGCCAAGATCAGTACCGCGGGCGATCTGCTGTGGTCCCAGTACATCGACGGTCCCTTCCATTCGTTCGAATTTGGGCAAGGCGACGACCGCGTCTTTGGGATCGATGTCGACCACCGCGGGGTCGTCACCGCGACGGGCATGCTGACGGTCGACAAGGAGCTGTTCGGCGACGTCGTGACCGACGTTCGCGAGCAGTGGTTCGGCTGGTACGCGCCCTGACTGACCGAGGACGCGCGACGCCTTCGTGCTAGGGAGGCGAACCGCTAGATCGCACGCGCCCGTGCGCACGCCTGCGGCCGCCCATGGCGGTGTCGCTCAGCGCTCACAGTGCGCCCGGCACAGCTTCGGCCTCGCTCCTACCCATGAACGGCCCCAGACGCACCTTGGCACCTGCGACTAAGCGGTTCGCCTTCTTAGCCGTCGAGGCGTCGGCGCAGCGAGACCAAGGCCTGTCGAAGCTGGAGTGCCCCGATGCCTCCACGCTCCACGCGGGCCACCAAGCTGTCGAGCTCGCGCAGCGTCTGGCCTCGCCGCACGCGGTCGGCCAGATCGTCGGCCTCGGGCACCATCACCACGATCTGACCGGGCTCGTCGAACTCCTCATCGAGCCCCGCCATGGCATCGATGGCCTGGTCAGGCTTCGCCGCCTCCCCCGGCTCGACCGCAGCCGCGTCGTCCGCCGCAGGCGGGCTGGCCACGACGGGGGCGGCCGCCGCGACTTCGGCCCGCAACCGGGCAACCTCGGCCTCGAGGTCTTCCACGGGGCGCGCCCGGGCATCGGCCAGCTCACGGTCGAGCTGCTGCACCCGCCACCGCAGCGCCTGGTTGTCGGCCAGCGACGCCTGGAGGCGCTCGGCTGCCTCGGAGGAAGCCGGAGCCTCCTCGGTGACCGCACGCGCCAGTCGATCGCGGAGCTCGGTCGCCTGCTGTGTCAGCGTGCCATGAGCGGCCTCGAGCTGGTCGACCTTCTCGAGCAGGGCCTGCCTGTCGATCGCTGCCAGCTCGGCCTGGCGCTGCGCCTGTACCAGCTGCGCACGGAGCCCATCGTCGCCCTCACCCCGATCGACCCGACCGGCCGCAGCCGGCAGCTCGACCAGCGTCATGCCCTCGGGGAGATCCTCGAGGTCGCCCGCAACACCGAGATACTCGACGAACCCGGGTGCCTGCGGCCCCAGGGTGTTGTCGAAGGTCAGCGCGACGTCGTCGTCGTCGTCGTCGTCCTCATCGTCGTCGGTGCCGAAATCGACGACCGCGGCCATCTGCGGACGGTAGATGCCAAAGATGCGACCGCCGCCCAGCTGCGTCTCGAGCAGCTCGGACAGCGCGGCGAACCCCTCGTCTTCATCGTCGCCCGGCGAGGCCGAAGCCCGCGCCGCGACGATCACCGTGCGTCCGTCGGCCGCCCGCGCGGCGAGCTGGCGCGCGAGTCGATCCCCGCCCACGGCATCACCCGACAACGCCGCGAGCTCGACCAGCGCGACGGACCACTCGCGGTGCTCCACCACGTCGGCAAAGCTGCTGCGCGGCAAGAACCCGGTGCCGGGCCGCGTCTGCGCCAGCTCGCGCGCGACCGCCTCGTCGGTCACCGCGACCCACGTGCGGGCCTTGGGCACACGAGGCACCAGCGCATCCACCAGTTGCTCGATGGGGTTGTCGTCGTTGGTCCGACGCGAGGTCCCCGAGCGGAGCACCGACTCCAGCCGTGCGTCCACGATCACCCGAGGCCTGTCGCGCCACAGGTCTTCGAGGAACGCATAGCGAGCCGCCCAGCGCCTGTCGTCCGTCATGGTCGGGCGCAGTCTTAGCTCGGCCCCGGAGGCCCCGCAACGCCAGACATCCGCGATCGTCCGGGCCCAGCCAACAGCCCCCCGTACGGCGTGTACCGCGGCTCGATGAGCGCCTCGTCACGCCATCGCCCGGGCGCGATGGCGCGCCCCGGTCGCGGTCGCCCGCACCCCTTCGCCTGATAGACTCCGCGACGCGGCCCCCACCGGGACACCCCATGGACGAAAAGCTCCGCAACAAGCTCCGCGACATCTCCGAACGCCACGAAGAGCTCGGTGAGATGTTGTGTGCGCCCGAGGTGATGCAGGACAAGGCGCGATTTTTAGCGGCGTCCCGCGAACATGCCGAGCTGCGCCCGGTCGCCGAGGCATTCGAACGCTACCGGCAGGGCGAGCACAACCTCGCGGAGGCGCGGGAGCTGCTGTCCGATCCCGACATGAAGGAGCTGGCCGAGGACGACATCGGGCGGCTTCAGAAGGAGCTGAGCCAGCTCGACCGCGACCTGCAGCACGTGCTGCTGCCCAAGGATCCCAACGACAGCAAGAACGTAGTGCTGGAGATCCGAGCCGGGACCGGGGGCGAGGAGGCCGCATTGTTCGGTTCCGACCTGTGGCGGATGTACAGCCGCTACGCCGAGCGCATGGGCTGGTCGGTCGACACCATGAACGCCAGCGAGGCGAGCGCGGGAGGTTTCCGCGAGATCTCGGGTCTCATCCGCGGCAAGAACGTCTACGCCAACCTCAAGTTCGAGAGCGGCGTCCATCGGGTCCAGCGCGTGCCGGCCACCGAGTCCCAGGGGCGCATCCACACCTCCGCCGCCACCGTGGCCATCATGCCCGAGGCCCAAGAGGTGGACATCGAGATCAACGACTCCGACATCCGCCTCGACGTGATGCGCGCTTCGGGTGCGGGTGGGCAGCACGTCAACACCACCGACTCCAAGGTACGGCTGACCCACATTCCCACCGGGCTGGCGGTGGAGTCCCAGCAGGAGAAGTCGCAGACCAAGAACCGCGAGATCGCGATGATCCTGCTGCGCAGTCGCCTGCTCGACATGGAAATCCAGAAGTACGAGTCCGAGCGCGCCGCCGAGCGCAAGTCGCAGGTGGGCTCGGGCGATCGCTCCGAGAAGGTGCGCACGTACAACTATCCGCAAGACCGGATCACCGACCATCGGATCAATCGCACCCGCCACAACCTCGCCGCGTTCATGGACGGCGACATCGGCGATCTGCTGACGGCCCTGCGGGCCCACGACGAGGCCGAGCGCCTGAGCGACTAGTCGCCGCTCCCCCTGCCCCATGGTCAAGCGCTCCTTTCCCGTCGAGATCGCCGGCCAGCAGCTGTCGATCCGCAGTGATGCCGGGTCGGAGTACGTCCAACAGCTGGCCGACTATGTCGACGCCCAGCTGCGTCCCCTGCTCCAGGGACGACGCAACACACCCAGCATGCAGCGGGTGGCCCTGCTGGTCGCCATCCAGCTCGCCGACGAACTGTTTCGCGAGCGCGATCTCCATCGGCGGTTCCGTAGCCGCGTGGCCGGCAAGCTCGAGTCCCTCCGCGCCGCGCTGGACGCCCACGAGGCCAACCTGGTCCCCGCGGCGCAGCAGTCCCCGGCCCCCGCCGACCCCACGCCCTCCTGAGCGCGGCCAACCACGCCAAGCACCGCTACGGCGACGCCG
>JAHZJA010000199.1 GCA_022601155.1 Deltaproteobacteria bacterium
CATCGGCTTGGTCGACGCCATCGGTGTCCGCAGCTTCGGTCGCGGTCACATCGGCTTGGTCGACGCCATCGGTGTCCGCAGCTTCGGTCGCGGTCACATCGACGGCGGCGGAGCCGTCGGTACCGTCCGCATCTGCAGCGTCCGCATCCGAACCGTCCGTTGCATCCGCAGCGGAGCCTTCAGTCGCAACGGCGTCCACACCTTCGGTGCTGGCGCTGATCGTCTCGACGGGAGCATCCGCCCCGGGCACGTCGGTGGCCTTTTCGACAGCGCTGCTCGGAGCCTCGTGCCCGACCGACGCATCCAGTGCGGCGCGATCAACCGCTTCGGCCGCGCCTTGGTCTTCGACCTCGTGCGGCTCCGATGCCTCGACCGGAGTGACTTCGCTGGGCACAGCGGCGACGTCCGAAGACTCGGTCGCCTCGCCGTCGGCCTTCGCACCGTTGGCACCACGGGCGACCTTCTTCGACGCCGATCGACGAGAACGAGTCGGCGGTCGGCGACTGGGGTGCTGTGCGGCAAGTTCGGACGGCTGGGTCTGCGGCGAGCCGGAAAGCTCGCCGCACATTCGACCGCCGCTGCCGCAGGCCCACAGGTGGCTCGCCAACAGACCCAAGCCCCTCGCGCGTGCCTTGCCGGCTGCCCCTCGCTTGCGCTTGCGAAGTAGCGCGCGCAGATCGTCCAGCTCCACCAAGTGGGTGGCCGAGGCGAGCAACGTCGAAATCTCGTCGTCGAGGCGGTTGGCCGTGATCAGCTCATGGCGCAGTTGTTGGCGGCGGAACTCGAAGGCAACCGCGTGGGTCGCTCGCGACTGGATCCGTTCGAGGTCCCGCAACGCGAGCGGGCCCGTCCGTTCCGGGCGATAGCGGGCGAGAAACGCCGGCTGATCGCCCGCAGCCAGCAGGCGTAGGACCGCGGTGACCGAGTCCTTGGGCAACCCCAAATCATCTGCGATGGGAGGCGCCAGGGCTTCGGGCGCCAGGGCGGCGCTCATGTCGGCATCCATGGGGCGAGAAACCTACGGAGCGCCTCGCGCGGGGTCAAGCACGGTCGTGCCGAGCGGCATCTTCGGACAACGCGGCGTCACCGCAGAGCCCGTACGGGCTCGGCAATCCGCAGCTGAGACAGGGGTCGCCGGCGAGGCAGCGGGCCGTCGTACTCGGCCGGATACCCCGGAGTCGACTGACCGGCCTGCTGCACGTCGACACGGACCTGCCATCCCTCCTCAGAGGGAGGCAGTGCGGAACAATCCCAGACCCACGTGACCACCTTGCCGATCAGCCCATCGGCATCACCGGCCGAAAACCGCGGTCCGCGGTCCTCCACCGCCCGTATCGTGGTCACATGGAGCAGCTCGGGCGGGGGGTAGCGCACATGCCGCCAAAGATCGACTTTGAGCGGAGCGGCGCCGGGGCGGATGATCTCGCCGTGCAACACGACCGGGCCACCGCCCGGTATCAGCAGGATCGGCCTCGACATGCTTCCGGACACCACCGTACACCCAGGTGCGACGCCGCGCATCCGCAGACCCGTCAGCGAGCCTCATCCGGGGGCTCGAAACCAACAGTTGACGTCGCCTCCGGACTGCAATACAAACCGCCGCACCTGAAGACCCTGGTGCGGGGTGGAGCAGCCAGGTAGCTCGCCGGGCTCATAACCCGGAGGTCATAGGTTCAAATCCTGTCCCCGCTACCAAGAGACGCCGTCCGGCTAGACCGGGCGGCGTCTCTGACTTTCGAACGGTCGACGAATTCCGAGCGTCCCTCGACGTAGATCGTCCACGGCGCGTCCGTGCGACCTACCGTCGACGCCAACTGTCCTCGGCAAAGACGCGTTCGGCCGCGGCTGGCCCCGGCTGGCTGTCGTCCGCGGGAGGTGGTCTTCGACGCCGACCGTCCTCGATAAAGGCTCCCGCCGCGGCAGTTTCCGGTGGCCGCAGCCGGCTCCCCACGAGATTGTGTGCCCCCCGCAGGGTCGGATGGGCACAGGCTCCGCCCAAGATCTCGCCGCCGCAGCCTCCCGATCGACGTCCACTGTCGTCGACGCAGACCGTCGTGGATGCACGTAGACGGCCACGGTCCTCCGAGGCCGCCTTGTGGATGACAACCTAACGAATCGCATCAGCGACCACGGCCATCGCCGCCCGTCTCAACGAGGTCGTCGCCCTTCCGGGCCTGCGCGCCATCGCTGTCGTAGAGCGGGGCTACCTGCAGAATTTCGCCACGGACCATCATCCCCCCCGCGCACCAAAGCTAGATGAAAGGATCATCCCTCCAACTGAAAAGTCAGTGGACACACGTGAGTTTTGGTAGCAATACATATACCTAGGAGGGGGGATGATCGAGAATCCCGACCACGATCGGTTGTTCGCCGAGTTCGACCGCCTCTGCGATCAACTCCATGAGGACCAGGATCTCGCCCTGCGGCAGCTCAGCGCCGTCGACCCCGCCTTCGCGGCACAACTCGCCGCATTGTTGCATGCGGACGGTCCAGGTCACGCCGCCCACGCGCGCACCGGCGTGCAGACGCGGGAATCGGCGGGCCGCCCCCTGGGTGTCACCGCGGCGGTTTGGAAAATCGCGTCGCAAGTCCTGGACCCGGATCGCGCCGGAACCAAGGTCGGGCGATTCGTGCTGCTCGAGCGTATCGGCGAGGGCGGGATGGGGGTGGTGTACGCCGCGTTCGACAGTGAGCTCGAGCGCCGCGTTGCCGTGAAGCTCATCCGCGCGCCCGCGCCCGATCGACGAGAGCGGGCGCGGTTGCTTCGCGAGGCACGCGCCATGGCCAGGCTCGCCCATCCCAACGTGGTGACCGTGTTCGAGGCTGGCACCGTCGGTGAGGGGGAGGACGGCGAGGTGTTCGTCGCCATTGAGTACGTCGAGGGGCAGACGCTCCGCCAGTGGGTTCGCACGGCTCCATCATGGCAACAGATCGTGGCGATGTACTGCGGCGCAGCCAAGGGACTGGCCGCGGCGCACGCGGCCGGACTGGTGCACCGCGACTTCAAGCCAGACAACGTGCTGGTCGGGGCCGACGGTCGCCCTCGAGTCCTCGACTTCGGGCTGGCCCGCCCTGGCCCGGGCGGCCATGGCCACGGACCCCCAAGCGAGACGGCTGATGAAGCCCCGCAAGACCTGTCCCCCGAGTTTCTGCGGATCG
>JAHZJA010000200.1 GCA_022601155.1 Deltaproteobacteria bacterium
CACCGACTCCACCTGAACGGAGAGCCCCGGACACGCCCGCGCGTACGCGGCCCGAGCCGCAGCGGTATCGCCCCGCGCCGCCGACAGGGCGCCCAGCCGCATGTCGAGCACGAGGCGGTAGTGGCTATCGACAGCGAAGCCCGCCGCGTCCTGGGCATCGGCGATTCGAAGGATGAGCGCCTCGGCGGACGACGGCGAGCCGCGCTCGAGATACGCGTCGACGAGCTCGAAGAAGCGCCGACCGAGGGCCGATTGCCCCGCAGGGCCCCGCGCGACCGTGATCTCGAGGGCGTGCTCGAGCTGGCCGATCGCCTCGTCGAGACGACCCGCTCGCCGCAGGCCCAATCCAGCCCAGATGCGCGCCAGCGCAACGGTGTCGCCCTGGGGTCCAACCCGCTCGACCTCGCGCGCCACGGCATCGCGGAGGTCCTGCAGCCCGGGCTCGGTCTCACCGAGGCCCACCCGGGCGCTCCCGCGGCGCCACAACGCCACCGAGACGAAGAAATCGTCGGGCAGCGCCTCCCGGGCCAACTCGAGCGCCTCCTCGGCATGACGCAGGGCCGCCGCGTGGCGCCGGAGATCGTGGTTGGCCTGGGTCGCATCGATGAGCAGCTTGACCCGGCTGTATGCGTCGGGCGCGGGACGCTGGAGCGCGGGCCCGAACTCGCTCAGCGCCTCGGTCGGTCGTCCCGCCGCGACGAGGAACTCCGCGAGCATGGAGTTGAGCAGGTAGACCCGCGGGTGCTCGGAGCCCAGCAGCTCCAGGGCCCGCGCCCGAGCCGAGCGCAGCTCTCGGGCGGCGGCATCCGGCCGCCCCTGGCCCTCCGACTGCAGGATGCCGAGGTTGGCCTGGGTGGAGATGACCTCGACCGGTAGCGCCCCCTCACCGGGCGCCTGAGCGGCCTCGAGCGCCGCACCATAGGAGCGCTCCGCATCACTCAGCGCACCCGCGCGGAACTGGGCGACCGCGCGGTTGTTGAGCAGCAGCCACTCCAGCCGGGGGGGGCGACCGAGAGTCTCGAGCATGGCATCGGCGATCTCGTTGGAGGCGAGAGCCTCGCGGGGCCGCCCCAGACGGTCGGCCTCGATCCACATGCGCAGCGCGAGGGCTTCGACCGCCGCCTCGTAATGGACCGAGGTCAGCGCGGAACGGACGGCGCGCGAGAGGACATCGTACGCCAGCGCGTCCTGGCTGCTCTCGCGCAGGATGTCTCCCAGGCGCAGCTCCGCTTCGGCGACCAGCGGCGGATGGTCGAGCACCAGCGCGCGCTCGAGAGCCGACCGGGCGCGGCGCCTCGCCTCGTCGTAGGCACCCGCCAGACTCATCGACCTGGCGCTCGCCAGCGCCTCGCGCTGCGCCTGCACCAGGGCAGCGGCCTCGGGATCGTCAGGCGGAGGAATCGAAGCGCTCAGAGCCTCGGCGTCGCCACACCGGTCGACCCACGGGAGGCTGGCCACAGCCCACGCCGCGTTGTCGACGGCGGCGGCGTCGGCCCGCTCGAACTGCTGCATGAGCTGCTCGAAGCCCGCCCGTCGCACGTCGAGACAAGCGGTGCGGAGGCTGAAGAGTCGATCGGACTCCCGCCCCGCGCGATGAGCTTCGCACGCCTGTGCACGCATGCTCCCCAGCCCCTCGACGTACGCGCCGATCGGCTCCGCGGTGCGGGCGAGGGTGTCGGCGGCGAGGCGACTGCTCGCAGCACCGAACGCCACCTCGATGGCACGGCGACGCTCGCCGGACCACAGCAGGTCCACCTCGTCCTGCGCACCAGGGCAGGCCTTCGCCGCTGCGGTCTGAACCTGGGACACCGCGTAGCCCCCCAAAGCGGCGAACAACCCGAGGCCTGCGATGGTCGCCCGCCTGCGCCGAACCTTGGCGGGGTCGCGCGCCAACGCCTGCAGCAGTGCCTGCATCGATGGCCAGCGCTCGGCTGGATCGGCGGCGAGACCTCGCTGGACGACACGGGCCAGCCACGAGGGGACCCGCGTGCCCGCGGGCGGCGGCGGCAAGTCCTCGTGGAGGATCTTCATGACCATCGCGGGCAAGGTCGGCGCCTCGAACGGAAGCCGCCAGTACAACGCCTGATACAGCGCCGCACAGAACCCGTACTGGTCGGTGCGAACATCCGCCGTCTCGCCCCGGTGCTGCTCTGGCGCCATATAAGCGGGCGTGCCCAGCCTGGCCCCGCTCCGCGTCAGCCGGGCGTCGAAGACCGAGTCGTCCGGCGTGTCGTGTGCCTCCTCGCTCGCATCGGACAAGTCCGTGTTCTCGGCGCGCGCGAGCCCGAAGTCGAGCACCTTCACCATGCCGTCGTCGGTGCGCATGATGTTGTGCGGCTTGAGATCGCGATGCACGATCCCCGCCGCATGAGCAGCCACCAGGCCCAAGCCCGCCTGGGTGAACACCTCGAGCACCTGCGGCCACTCGGGATGGCTGTCGATCCAGGCGTCGAGGCTCTGGCCGCGCAAGAACTCCATCACCACATAGACCTCGCCGTCGGCCTCCCCGACCTCGTGAACCATCACGACGTTGGGGTGTGACAGACGAGCGAGGGCCTGCGCCTCCCGTTGGAGCCGACGCGACGCCGCCCGTACCCGGCGGCCCTTGGAGTCGAGCACCTTGATCGCCACCTTGCGATCGAGCTGGTCATCGTACGCGGCCAAGACGGTGCCCATGCCTCCGCGACCGATCTGCTCGAGCACGCGATAGCGACCGATGGTCTCCGTTCGCGGCTCGACGTCGAACAGCCTCTGCAGCACCTTGTCCTCGAGCTGCTGCTGCACCCGCCCCTCCCGGAGATCGGAGAGCGGCTCGTCGTCTTCGCTCGCGTGGTCGGTGTTGGCCAGCCCCCGCGGGGCCGAGCCGCCATCGTCGAGGTCTCGTCGCGTGCGACTCCCGACTTCTTGCCGGTCATCTTGGTCTAGTCGGTGGGGCCCCATCGCAGCGCGATCGATGCACCCAGCCTGGCCGGGGATGGTCGATCACGCAACCCCATTGACCGGCGGCCCCAGGCTCGGGGAAACGAAACCTCCGGCCATCGCCCACTGTCGCCCGCGTTCGCCCGCCGTCGATAGAGAGTGAAATCGTCGCGAACCGCCTTCAAGCGGCGAGTTTCGGCATTTCGATTTTCTTTTGACGGGGTCGTGAATGTATATCGGCCGCAATGGCACCGCCCTCATGCGTGGCCGTTCAGCGCCTCGCAATGGAAACAGACACGATGACCATTCACGCTTGTACGTCCTCGCTCCTCGCTCTCGCCATGGCCCTCAGCGCTTGTGACCAGTCGGACGACTCGGGATCCGAAGGCGATGGTTTGCAGACGGGCTCTGTCGACAACGGCAGCCGCAAGACCCTCAACACCAACGCTTGGATCCCCGCCAGCGCCCGCGACCTCCACGAGTTCCGCGACAACGGCGACGTGTTCATCAACGGCTACGACTACGCATCCGAGTTCGAGAGCATCTCCCACCCCAGCACCGCGTACGGCTCGCTCGAGACGTCGGTCAAGGAGCCTGCCACCGATAGCCCCAGCATCAGGCTCCACCCGGGCGGGGATTTCACGTTCGAGGTACGTGGTGCCCAGGGCAGCGACCCCGAGTACATCCTCAGCGGGTC
>JAHZJA010000201.1 GCA_022601155.1 Deltaproteobacteria bacterium
GGTGTGCGGGCGCTGGTCGGCGGTGAAGTTGTGCTCCACCGGTCGCTGGAACTGGAGGTTGATCGACTTGAAGCTGACGCCCTCCTCCTTGGAGATGCGCTGCTGAGCCTCGTCGAGGAGCTGCTGCACCTGGGGCTGCTGAATCACCTTGAGGAGCTGGCTGCGGTGGTCGGCGTTGGTGGCCATGGGAAATCTCCGAGGGAAGCGGTCGATCGAAACAAAGGAAGGAGGAAGTCGTGGGCTGTCGGCGCTTTGGGGAACGGTGACGGTGGCGTCACTGACAGCCTTGTCACTGACACGCGTGTCAGTGAACTTTCTAATCGTTTTGTCGCACACGGCCACGGCCTGCGCAAGGCCCCCTCAGCATGACAATCGTGCCCGAATTCGTGGTCCACGGGCCACATTGGCGGATTCTCCGCAGAGGCTGTGGATGGCCGTTTCGACGGCCGGAATTGGGGATCGACGTGCGGAGCTAGCGCAATTCCATGCAGAACAGCGCGGTTCCCGCGCTGCAGGCGCGGGCTTGGACGAGCTCAGCCGGGGGTCAGCTGCGGTGAAGCGATGCCCGAAAGCTGGGGGATCCGCGCCTTGAGCCGACGCTCGATCCCCTGGCGAAGGGTGGCTTGCGAGCTTGGGCAGCCGACGCAGTTACCCGTCAGCTGCACGTGAACCACGTTGTCTTGCACGTCGAGCAGCTCGATGTCTCCGCCGTCCGCCTGGACCATGGGGCGGCACTCGTCGAGCACTTCCTTGACGCGATCGACCAGTGCTTCGCCCTCGAGCACCTCACCGCCCATGCCGTCGTCGGCGAGCGCGAGCCCCTCGAAGGGCGAGCGTTCGGGGTGCAGCACGGTGAGCTTGTGCCGCGGCTTGGCTTGCTCGGGCGAAACCACCTTGCCGCCCGCAGCGGACCACGCCTCGATACCGCCTTGCAGGCTCACTGCAGACCGGAAGCCATGGCCCCGGAGAGCGCTGACGGCCGCGCGAGAGCGCTGCCCCGACTTGCAGTACACGATCCACACGTCGGCCAAATCGAGCTCGCCATGACGCGCGTCGATCTGATCGAGGGGCACGTGCAGCGAGCCGGTGATCATCCCCTGCTGGACCTCAGCGGTGGTCCGCACGTCGATGAGCCGTACGGCGGTGCCCGCCTCGATGCGGGGAAGCACGTCGGAGACCTCGATCTCGTCGACCAGATCCTCGTCATCGGACGCCGCGGCGGGTGCCTGAGCGAGGCGCTCTTGCAGCTTGCCCGACTGGTCGAGCTCGCGAAGCTCGTCGAAGCCACCGATCGACTCGCCATTGATGAAGATCTGCGGCGTGGTCGACTGTCCAGTGACGATCTTGAGCCAGCTGAGCGTGGCGTCCTCACCCTTGACGTCGTTGTCCTCGAACGCGATCTCCCGCTCGCGCAGCAGATCCATGGCCGCACGGGCGTAGGGACAGCCGCGCTTGTAGTAGACCTTGACCACGGGGCCAGCGTCGACCTCTGCCTCCGCCTCGGCTTCTTGCTCGTCCTTGATGATCCCGTGGTCGAGCTGGTGCTTGTGCAGCTTCCTGCGGTCGGTCTCCCACATGGGTTGCTCGGCGACCGACCCCGACCACGGGGGCACGGGCGACTGCGGAGCGACGTCGTCGAGGCCCACGGCCCCGCGCACGCGATCGAGAGCAGTGGCCGCGGCCCGCACGGGTGCGTGATCAGAGGACCGCCCCCTGTCGACGACGACGTCGAGGGTCCGAACGGTGACTCGGCGGAAGAGCGTCCCCAGCATGGCGATCGCATCCGTAGCCGCGCACTCGGTAAGCGTCAAGCCGGTCTCGCGGCTGTCATGCACGTGATCGGCGTTGCGCACGGCGCCAAGTCACGCCCGCGATCACCAGACACAGCAGCGCACCCACGACCAACAACGTACGGCGCCAAGGCCACCACGACGGGCGGGGCACCAACACCAGGTCGCCACGGCCCAGCACCACGACACCAGCCCAGGCCGCCGCGGGCGCGCCTTGTTCGATGAGTTCACGCTGGGCCATCGCCATTGCGACCGACAGCGTGCGCCCCTCGTCGAGGTGCAAGTAGAGGCGCTGGAACAGCGCCAGTGCGTCGGCATCGGCCAGCGGCCAGCGGCTGGCCACCACCGCCTGCGCACCCCCCTGCAAGAACGCCTGCGCCAAGCTCATCACACCTTCGCCACGCACGAACGCGCCCGAAGCGCCACTGCACGCAGACAACACCACCACTTTGCCATCCAGCGACAGTCGGGCGATCTCCCGCGCCTGGAGCAGCCCGTCTTCGTCCTCATCACCTGGCGCGAGGATCACGGCGGAGCGCTCCGGCTCGGCGCGATCCATCACCGCATGGGTGGCAAAGTGCAGCAGGCCATAGCGCTCGAGCTCCGAACCCTTGAGGAACCGCTCGCTCGCCGTCTCGCCGACCTCGGCATGGCTGGGCCCTGCGCCCCACAGCGCGGTGATCGTCTCGACCTCGTCCTTGGCGCGGGGCAAGCTGCCCAGCTCGGCCGCCTGCGACACCAGGCCCGACCGCCACGTCGCGGCCCGAGACCCGAGTACCAGCTGGGGCTGCGCCAACGCCAGCAACCCGGGCGCCGGCTGAGCATCGAGCGTTCGCCAGCGCATCCAGCTGGTGACCGAGGGCACCACGTTGATCGAGTAGCGCGTGACGACCGGGGGCGCCTCCGGCTCGGCCCGCAGCGCCGCGAACGGCAACGACCACAGCGATCCGTCGGGCACGATCACCAATCTGTCGATCTCGGGGCCCAGCTCCGACAGCGCAGGCGCGAGGACATCGCGGTGCAGCTGACTCATCACCGCGTCTTCTCGACCGTCGCGCGCCGCGAACAACCCCTCGGCGAGACCCAGCTGACGATCGAGCACCCGACGCTCCGCGATCGGATGGACGCGAACGGCATCGCGGGTGATCGACCACAGCCACGATCCACCCTCGGGACCCCCGACCGAGTCGTGATGATCGGCGAGCTGGTAGCTGAGCACCGCCTCGTTGGGCCGAAGCGCCGCCTGGACCTCGTCCAGCCCGGGGAAGCGGGGCATCAGCAGCCGCCCGAGGCCGCGCTGCGCCCGTCCCAGCACCCCGCGGAGCACCCGTTCGTGGCGTTCGAGCTCGACCAATCGGTCCAGCAGCCCACGACGTTCGTCCTCGCTGATGCTCGGGGCCAGCACGGCCCGCTGGACATCGGCGATGTCGCGCAGCGCAGCACGCCATCGTTGCTCGTCGGGGTCGTCAGGATCGTGGGGCTCCGCCTCGGTACGCCGCAACCCGTCGAGCAGCGCGCGAGCCCGCATCCGCTCGATCGTGCCGAACGCGGTCTCCAGCGCCTGGCGATCATCGGCCGACTCGGCGAGCAACGACCCGGCCATGAAGTAGTAGCCAGCGGAGACCCGCGACATGATCTGGGCGCGATCGGACTCGTCGACCTGCACGTCGCGATCGAGCTCGATGTCGTCGAACACGCGGTGGCCCACCTCGAGCGCTTGGTCGCGCTCGCCCGCCCGCCACGCCGCGACCATGCGGACATAGCCCGACCACGTCCGCGTGCCTCGGATCCCCAGCGCGTGGACCTCGTCATCGACGCTGCCGATCAAGGCGCGCGCGGCCTCGTGCTCCCCGGACAGCGACAGATGCTGCGCCTCCCAGATCTGAGCGGAGAGTCGACCCGACCGAGCATCGATGGCCTCGTAGGCAGCGGCACAGTCGTGAAACCCCTCGGCGGCGGCCTCCCACTGACCCAGACCCGCACGGATGTCGGCCTCGAGACACAGTAGTTTGGCGATGGCATGGGTCTGTCCCGTGCGCTCGGACAGCGCACGCGCGGCGTCGATGCGAGTGCGCAGCGCTGCGGGCAGCGGCTGCTCTCGAAGATCGATCGTCGACAGATCGGCCGAGACCAGCTGCACGCGCGCGAATGCTTCGACGTACGCATCGTCTGCGCGTTGCGCCATCTCGAGCAGCTGTGCGTAGTCGCTACGCGCACGCTCGTACTTCCCCAGGCTCATCCACAGCGAGGCACGCGCTCGCAGGCCGTGGGTGGCCGTCATGTACGAGCCGCGTGCGATCGCGGCGGGGATGCCCGCGTCGTACAGCTCCAGCACGCGAACGATGTCGCCGCCTCGCTGGAGGATCGTGTACCCCAGCTCCACCTGGCCGGTAGCCTCGATCTGCGGGATGCCCTCGCGACGCCCCAGCTCGATCAACCGTTCGAACGCGTGCTCCGCTTTGGAGTGGCGCGCCAGGGTCCGCATCCACTGGCCGTAGTTGGCCAGCAGCGTCGCCCGATCGCCGACGGTCGATCCGGGCGGAAGGGTCTCGACGTGGGGGGCGACGAGCTGTGCCGCCCGTAGCGTCTGGCCGCGATCGGCCAGCACGACCGCCAGACCCAGCCGTGCCCACGGCGTGGCATCCGGTTGCTCGACCAAGCGCTCCAGTTCCCGCTGTGCTTCGTCCCAGCGCTGCTCGCTACGCGCGACCGCGTAGAAGCACATCGCGGCGGCCCGATCGACGGGCCCCTGCGCCGCGGTCTGACGACACGCCTCGAGGGCATCGTCGGCGCCGGGTGTCGGCTGAGCCTGGACACGAGTCTGCGCCGCGTGCCCCAGCACGAAGCCGAGCGCAGCGCGTCGGAGCCACCGCCCCAGCCTCCCGTTGCGAGCGGACCACCGCATGCAGGTCACCGCACGGTGGCCACGAAGGTCTCGGAGACGATGCGCTCACCATCGGCACGCACCGCCTCGACCCGCCACAGCAGCTGGGCTCCAGCCGGAACATCGGCCAGCGCGGCGCCCGAGATCGTCTGCCGTGGATCCGTGAGGGTTCGATCCTCGAACAGCACCTGGAGCTCGTCGGTGCCCACGTACAGCTCGTAGCGCACGACGTTGGGCACCGCGCTCCACTCGAGCACGAGCTCATCGCGAGCCACGTCGCCAGCGCCCTGGACCGCCGCGATCGCTCCGCCGCCGCCACGGACCTCGCTGGCGTCGCTGGCATACGGTGCCGCCTGGTCCCGAGGCCACGCCAGCACCAACAGCGCTGCCGCTGCCACCAACGCAACAACACCAATCCATCGCAGCCCGCCGCCGTCGTTGGCGGCGACGAGCTCGGTAGGGGGGTCGGTGCCCGTGTCGAGCTCCTCCTGGGCTGCGGCGCGGGAAAACTCGGCGGCCAGCCGCCAGTCCTCCGCCAGTGCAGGGTCGTCGGGCATCCGATCGACCAGCGCCGCTACGTCGTTGGGGTCGGCCTCGCCTCGCGCCGCCGCCCACAGGTCTTCATGATGGGGTGGATCGCCGGGCGGTCCACCCCCCTGTTGTTCGACGAAGGCGCGTATGAGCGCCTCGTCTCCCAATTCTTGCTGGTGATTGGAGCGCATGTCCTCCCCATGGACCAAGGCGTGGGTCGACGCCTCGTCTCCTCGTGATGAATGACGGGTGGTCATGGTCGCCACCCTCTTTTTGAAAGCGTGGCTCGCAGCTCGGCGAGACCACGGTAGACCATGTTCTCGGCGCGCTTGGTCGACCACCCCAGCAGTCGACCGATCTCGGGCACCGAGTGGCCTTGTAGATACAGCGTCACGGCCTGGCGCCGCGTGTCCTTGAGCGCCGACAGGCACTCGCGAATCGCCGCAGACAGCTGGGCTGATTCGGCGCCACGCTCGGGCCCCAATGCCCGCATGTCGGCTGGCTCCTCGGCCCCCTCGACGTGCAGCGAGACCTCGCGCTTGGATCGAAGCTTGCGGATCTCGTCGATGGTGGCGGTGTAGGCCACCTTCCACAGGTAGGCGGCGGGCAAGGGTCGGCCCTGTTCACGTCGCGCTCGCACTCGGAGCACGCGGATCATCGCGGCCTGCACGATGTCTTCGTGCTGTGCAGCGGCCCATGGTGGGCACGCGCGCGCAACGACACGGTGAAGCTTGGCGCGAAGCGCCGCATCATCGGCATGCGCAATGCCATGTGAACCCGCCTCCACGGACGAACGAACCTGTCGGAGTCGACGGGTCGGCTTGTCATGCGCGCTGTTGCGCGTCAAGGCGGTGGAGGAGGTCCCGACACCGCGGCGCCCTCCGGAAGAAGAGGTGGTCGAGGCGGGAGTGATGAAGGAAACGGGCGCAGTCGGCAGAGGGTTGAGCAAACGCGCAGAGGACTCGTCAGCCTCGGGGCGCGCAACAAACGCAAGGACGGGCATGGGCACGGGTGGGGGCGCAGAAGCTTGGGGGCATCGAAGCGCGACCGGGCGTGGCCGCGCTTGCAACTCCATACGGATGCCGTGACCTCGTTCCCTCACCGGCCTGGTCGATTTGTTCGTCGGTCAGCTGCGGCACCAGCGCGAGGGTAGGCTACGCGGCGTGCGATGGCCCATTGTCCGTGCGGTATGGCTGGGACTGCTTGGAGGCTGCGGCGGCAGCTCCGACCCACAACCGGAGCAGGCGTCGACGTCCACGACCAGCCCGAGCGCGACCGCGTCGACCGCTGTGGTCGACGAGTCCGGCACGGGCTCGACCGCGATGCCGTGCAACGGTCATGTGGAGCTGTGTGATCGGCCGTTCGACGAGGTGGTGTTCGCGGGCACGCACAACAGCCACTCCGCCCTCGACGAGGGATTCCCGGTCCTCAACGCCAACCAGGAGCATGGGATCTCGAGGCAACTCAGCGACGGGATCCGCGTGATGCTGATCGACGTATACCCCGACGCGGACGACCCCGACACCGTGGTGATGTGTCATGGGCCGTGCGGACTGGCATCCACGCCGCACGTCGACGGGCTGACCGAGATCGTCGAGTTCTTGCAAGACAACCCGCGGGAAGTGGTGACCATCATCTACGAAGACCACGTGGCAGTGGATCAAATCGCGGCCGACTTCGCGACCACGGGAGCTGACGCGCTGACGTTCGCACACCCCAGCGGCGATCCGTGGCCGAGCCTCGGGGCGATGATCGACGCCAATACCCGCCTGGTGGTGACCGGCGAGTCGGGCGGCCCGCCCCCCGCATGGTTTCACCACGTGTGGGACGAGGCATGGGACACGCCATACGGCCCGATGCAGGCCGAAGATCTGTCCTGCGACCTCAACCGCGGGTCCTCCGACCACGCCTTGTTCTTGATGAACCACTGGGTCAACGACGAACTGGGACTGCCCTCCATGGACAACGCTGCGGCCGTGAACGTCGCGGCGGTGCTCCAGGCGCGGGCCGACGACTGCGCCGCCCAGTGGACGCACGTGCCCAACTTCGTCGTCGTCGATTTCTACGAGCAAGGCGATCTGTTCGCCGTGGTCGACGCGCTCAACGGGGTGTGATGTCCGTGATCGCAACTAGAGGGTAGGGTCGCAGCGCAGAGCCACGAATCCACCCTCGACCACCGCACCGGATTGTTCGAGTGCATCGGCGGTGTCGACCAAGCGGCCCACCACGCACTCCTCGGTCACGGCGTAGATCTCGACGAGCCCCGGACCAAAGCTGCCCTGCGAGTCTTCGCGATGACAGTCACCGTCGACACGCTCGGCGGTCGACAGCGCGTAGCCCTGGCCATAGTCGTCGAGCACGAACTTGCCCGGCGACATCGATGCGGTCTTCAAGGTGATGTCGACGCCCCATGCATCGGGACACGTGAGCACCTCGGCGCTCATCGGTGCCTCGCACGGAAAGGGATCGTCCGACAGCCGCAACAGCGTGCTCTCGGTCGCCACGCGAAAGGTGGCGCTGCGTTCCTTGACCGGGAGCTTGGTCATCGCCCATGCGGTGCGCAGACCTTCGATCGACTCGATGCCCTTGGGCAGCTCGCCGCAGCGATCGATCGCATCGGGGACGTTGCCCTCGGCGCCGATCAGCGGGTCGTGATCGATGATGTCGACATCGGCGCAACCCGAGGCCACCATCGCAAGCGCAAAGCCCGCGAGCACTCCCCCATGTCGTCCCCAAGTACGCACGACGCGTTCGAGTATGCCCGACCGCGGACCGCGGAGCCCCACGAAAATCGTACCGAAACTCATATTCCCGAGATCGCTAGCGTTTTGCCCATCCATGGGAGGAAACCGCCGTCCCGGTGTCGCGTGATGAGGGCGGCGCCCGGTATGGTGTTGACTGGGGACGCCCCAACGCAGGCATGAACACGTCGAAAACACGGAGGAACGGGTGATCATCGCCCTGTTGGTGCTCGCGATGGCACCCGCTCCCGTGTTCGTGGAACCGGTCGCGATCCCCGCAGATCGGGATACGCGCTCGCTGCACGACCAGCTCATGATGCGGCTGCTCGAAGAGGGCTACCCCCTGGCCCCCTCGGCCGATCACGCGACCCGCACTTTGCGCGTTCAGCCCACTGAGGATGGCATCCGGGTGGAGGCACGGGGCCAAGACGTCCAGGCATTTTCGGTCACCACCGGACCGGTGCTTCCCCTCGAAGTGGTGCACCGCGCGATGGAGGCCCTGGACGAGGTGACGCCGCGCGCCAGTCTCCTCGACGAGCAACCTTCGCCGCGGATCGCGGTGCACGTGGAGCAGACGCCCGAAGGCCTGTCCCCCGAGACGGTGCGCCGTCTGTTGGTCGAGCGCTTGCTCGCCCGCCGCGGCACCGTGGTCCCGCTCGACGCCGCGCCCGACTCGGTGCTGTGTGCCGACGGTGAAGGCGACGCACTGTCGCTGTCGCGCGGCGACGACGTGGGCGACTGCGGGCACATGCCCCAGCTGATCGCGGTGGTCGACGACGACCCCGACCCACAGGTGCTGTCCAACTCGATCGACCAGCTGTTGTCCGACTCCCGGTCGTCCGAGCGCAGCACCGTCGGCACGATCACTCCGGCCCGATCCACGCCGACCGCAGGGTTGGTCACCGATCGCGAGCCCTCCACACGCACCGACGGCACCGCCATTCGCATCGAGGCCCGCACCGGGCTGTACGGCCGACTCAGCGCCGCCGATGCAGCCGTGGGCACGACCCTGCGCGTGGGTCGGGAGCCCGGTCCTGGTGGACTGTTCGACATCATGCTCCTGCCCTCCTCGGCGCCCAACATCGCGGTGTTCGAGACGAGCATCAGCGCGGGGTTCGGGTGGATGTGGACGTTGTCGGACACCGTGGCGCTGTACCTGCGAGGCCTGGGCGGGGTGCAGGTGCACCGCTTTCGGCAACGGGGCGGACAGACGGGGCACCGCGCCGATTGGACGCTGGAGGCCCCACTGGGCACCTCGCTGCGCCTGGCGCGAGGGCTTCGACTCGACCTCTCGGTGCGCGGTGGCCTGGCCCGGCGCCCGCGAGAACACCGGGTCGCCGACGAGATCGTCTGGGCGCGAAGTCAGTGGAGAGTCGGCGGCAGTGTCGGCCTCAGCTATGGGTGGAGGCCGCGATGAGCGAGCTGGGAGAGATGACGGAACTCGAGTCGAGTTCCTTACTGCTAGAGCCGACGGGTACGGCGTCCAAGGCGTCCTCCGAGGCCAAGTCGGCCCGGGTCGCCTCGCTGTACCGTCAGCACCGCGACCAGGTGTATCGGCTGGCCCTGCGCTACGGCCGAGGCGATCGCACCTGGGCCGAGGACATCACCCAAGACGTCTTCGTCTCGCTGTGCAAGGTGGTCGACCGCCTCGACGACGACGAAGCCCTCAAGGGCTGGTTCTACCGGGTGGCCACCAACCGCTGCCTCAGCCGTCTGCGCCGCGAGACGGTCGCCAATGCACCCGCCGTGCGCTGGCTCCTGGGTCGCGCGGCCCGGCTGCCACCCGACCCCGAGACCCTCACCACCGAACGCCGCGACCTGCAGCGGGTGAACGAGATGCTCTCCACACTGCCTCCCAAACAACGCATCGCGTTTTGCATGTACCGCCTCGACGGGAAGGAGCAGGCCGATATCGGCGAGATCCTCGGCTTCTCCAAGAGCTATGTCTGCAAGCTCATCAAGCGGGCCGAAGCCTCGATTCGCGCAGCCGGATGGGAGGTGGGTGATGAGTGATCGCCCTTCCTTCGTCGCCGCCCTGCGTGAAGCCGACGCCGCCCACGAGGCGGAGCGACTGCGCCCCGGCGCCGTGCATCGCATCACCCGACGCATGGAGGCCGAGCTGCTCCAGACCGAGCTGCCCGCCCGTCGTCGGACCTGGATTCCCATGGTCACCTTTGCCGCAGGCGCGGCGATGGTGCTGGGCGTGTTCGCCCTGAGCTCGGGCCCCGAGACCGCCGTCCACACGCCCGACGAGCCCATCCCCATGCACGCCGCATGGAGCGTGGGCGGAGACAACTGCCACGCCACCAGCGGTGAGGCCGTGCTCGTGCTCGACGGAAGCTGCCGCGTCGAGCCCCCCGGGTTGGGCTTGGTGATCGACAGCCGCACCACCACGCAGCTGCGTGCAACCAACGATGGCGTGGCCCTGCTCGGCGGCGTCGCGCTGTTCGAGGTGGACGCCGCGACAGAAGGACGGCTGCGTCGTGTCGAAGTACCCGGCGGTACGATCGAGGTGGTCGGAACCCGCTTTGCCGTGGTCGTCAATGGCGACCGGGGTCACGTGGATCTGCTCGAGGGCACGATCCACTTCGTCACCAACGACGGCGAGGTCCACGACGTGGCGCCCGGCGAGCGCTACCACTTCACCGATAACCAGTCGCTGGCCGTGTCGTCCGTACCGCAGCCGCCGGAGGACGAAGCTCCGCTCGCCGCGGGCGAACGCCTCGCCCGCAGGTCGTCGGAGGAAGCGATGTCGCGAGCAGCGGGCGAGCTGCTCGAGGCGCTGGGCTCCGAGCCCGCCGACGCCAAGGCCACCCGAAGTGGGCGCGGCCGCGACAGTCGTCGCCCGTCGGCGGCCGAGCTGCGCAGCGTCGTCGAGCAGGTCACCGAGCTCCGCGCCCGCCGTCAGTACCGGGCCGCGGTGTCGTTGCTGCGTGGCGCCCTCGCCAAGCCGTGGGACCGCCACACTCGCGAGGTGCTGAGCTACGAGCTGGGCACCATCTTGTCGACACAGCTGTCGGACCACGACAAGGCCTGCGCCCACTGGAAATCCCACCGCAAGCAGTTCACGGCGGGGCGCTACGAGCGAGCCATCACCCGCGCCACGCAGCGGCTGGGCTGCGAAGGCTGAGCGGTCGCCAGCGCGCGTCACCACGACGCGCGGACGAGCCCTTCTCACCATGGGGACCACTGGGTGCCGCGGCCCCCGTGTGGCCCCAGGGCCACCCCACGACCGATCGCGCTTCCGCCCCCGGATCGGGCGCGCCGGAGCGTACCGAAGTTACATGCTGGGCCTTGGGTAGGTCGGCACTACAATCGTCGGCCATGACGACCGTTGCGGCGCGGCTTCGATGCCTGAGCCTGGGCCTGATGCTGGGCGCGTGCTCCGACCCCCCACGGGAGCCGACCCGGGCCGAGCCGGTGCCCGCGAGCTTCGTGGTACCGCCGAGCACCCCGCCCGTCGCCGACCTCGGCTCGGACGGGGAGCTGGTCATCGACGACGACCCCGTCCCCTCCGAGCCCTCCGTCACCCTCGACGAGCCCGGTGAAGGCAGCCCGCAGCCGCTGGCCAAGCGCAAGCCGGGCACCTCGCGGCGGGTCGTGGTGCAGGTTCGGCTGACCACGGGGCACAAGAAGAAGCTGTACCTCCCCGTCGTGAGACTGGCCGGCGATGTGGTGCTCGACGAGATCGGCGATGAGGGCTCTGGCTACCGATGGACGCCTCGGGTCAGCACCGTGTTGACCTCGGGCGACGGCGCCGACCCAGAGTTCATCGCGGGGCTGCGCGCGGCCCTGGCCCCGGCCGAGCCCCCCACCCCCGTCGCGCTCGCCCTCGACCGCTGGGACGTGGCCACTACGTTCGGTTGGCCCGCCGACGTCACCGATCCCCACGTGGCCGAGATTGCGGCCGCACAGCGGCTGGCTCTGGGCCACCTCACCATTCCCGTGCCCGAGCTGTCGATGTCGGAAGGCACGGTGTGGACGGTCAACCGCAAGGTCGATCTGTTCGGCATCCCAGCGTGGCAGAGCCTCCGCTGCACTGTCGACCGCGTCCACGGCGACCAGATGGAGCTCTCCGCCAACGTCCACTACTTCGGGATCGAAGGCGCCCCGATCGCTGGCAAGCCGCTCGGGCTCGATTCGGTGGCCGAGCTCCGGGGCCAAGGCAAGCTCAAGGCCCGCTTCGACCTGGCCACGGCACTGCCCGTAGACGCGCAGCTACGGGGCGTCCTGAAGATCCGCACCACCGAAGGCGGCAAGCGTCGCCGGTTCGGGTTCGAGGTACGGGCCGACGAGGAGTATCGCGCCACCGAGGACCCCCGCGTGACCCTCGAGGGGCCCCTGGTCCAGGGGGCATTGGTCCGTGGCACCGTCGCGGCAGGGACTGCGGTTCGCTTCAACAACCGCAAGGTCAAGGTCTCGCCCGAGGGCGACTTCATCATTGGATTCGGGCGTGATGCTGGCCCCCGTGCGCTGCTGAGCTTCGCCTTCGATGGTCAGGCACCCGAGCGGCACATCCTGCACGTGGCGGATCGAACGTTCGAACCGGAGGCGATCGACGGCCTGCCCCCCGAGATGGTCGACCTCGACCCCAAGACCCGCCGAGCCCTCGGCAAGTCTCGCCGACGAATCAAGAAGCTGCGCGGCAAGTCCAGCGACACGCCGTACTTCCGTGACGGATTCCGATGGCCGATGAAGGGCAAGATCACGTCGACCTACGGTCGCAAGCGGATCCTCAATGGCAAGGAGCAGGGCTTTCATTGGGGCGTCGATCTGGCTGGCCCCGTCGGTCGCAAGGTCCGTGCCCCAGCGGGAGGCGTGGTCATCTTCGCCGAGGGAGACGTACCGCTGTCGGGCAACCTCGTGATCATCGATCACGGCCACGGCCTGACGTCGTCGTTCCTCCACCTCGACAAGATCCGGGTCGAGGTGGGCGACACGCTCGCGGCGGGGGACGTGTTCGCCACCTCGGGCAACACCGGTCGCTCCACCGGGCCCCACCTCGACTGGCGCATGAATCTGTTCGATACCCGCGTCGATCCGCAGACGATCGTCAGCGGCAAGCCATGAGCGACGCCCAGGTGCCGCCCGCCCGTCGGGTCTCGTGAGCCCTAGCCTCAAAACCGCCCGACGAGCCCCGTCCCCGTGAACATCACCTGCGCGCCTGCGCTGCGGTGCTGACGTCGTCTCGCGGCGTGGACACCCAGGCCCACCAATCCGGCGGCGATGAGCGTGCTCCCGATCGCGGTGGGGACGACCCACGGTCGGCCCGTCTCGCAGAAGTCGTCCCGACACACCGACACGGGGATCGCGACGGCCCCGGCGACAGCGATGCCCAGGCCGGCCCCCGCTCCGATCCCGAACCCAGCCATCCACCGCGATCGTCGGTAGTACGGCTCGGCCCGACCCGACGACCAAGTCCGGGTCCGCCGTGCCGTGCGGCGAAGGCCAGCCAGCGCCGAGATGCCCGCGATACCGGCCAACGTGAGGGCGGTCCCCGTCGCCACCACGCCACGCACGGCGATCCCACACTGCCAATGGCATCGGTTCCCTTGGACCAGGCCCGTGGTCAAGATGGCTGCCCCCGCCGCGATCGGCACGCCGGCGCCAGCCATTCCCCAGCGCAACCTCCGATCGGTTCGATCCCAGTCACGCACGCGGACCGACTCCGGTTCGGCGACGGGCGGCGGCGTGGCCCCGTGGGCGGGCTCGAGCGCCGCCGCGAATATCAAGCGTGTCAGTCCTACGGGCATCGGTCGGTCTCATCGGGGTAGTGCCCAACCCCCAGGCACCGATCACCGCTAGAGGGCCGAACGGCGTCTGCGGGCACTCGCTGTGCGCCGCAGCACGACCGTCGCCCCCACAGCGCGCGACACGTCAGCCTAGCCTCGACTTTGGCGGTTTTCCACGCGCCATAACACCGCCCCCGACCGCTGTGGCAGTGTTTTCGCTCGTCGACGCATGACCCGATGCGCCTTCGAAGCGCAGCCTCGCCAGGGAGCTGCCGCTGACGGCGTTGTGGCCCATGGAAAA
>JAHZJA010000202.1 GCA_022601155.1 Deltaproteobacteria bacterium
GCTGTACAAGGCGGTTCCCTGTGGCCTTGGCCGGGGCAGCGCCTTGAAGCTCTCGGAGCGTGACCTCGACGCCGTGATGACCCAGGGGGCCAGCTGGGCCGTCGCCAACGGCCACGGCCGGTCCGAGGACCTCGACGTGCTCGAGGAAGGCGGCTGCATGGGCGGGGCCGATCCGGGTCGTGTCTCGGAGCGAGCCCGCAGCCGTGGTCGGCCGCAGCTGGGCTCGCTGGGCTCGGGCAATCACTTCTGCGAGCTGGGCTACGTGTCCGAGATCTTCGACCCCGTGGCGGCGGAGCGCTTCGGCCTCGTCCCCGGCACCGTCACGTTGATGCTCCACTCTGGATCCCGCGGCCTGGGTCACCAGATCTGCGACGACTCGCTGCGCCGCATGCTCGAGGCATCGGCCCGCTATGGGATCGCGCTGCCCGATCGCCAGCTGTGCGCGGCCCCGCTGCGAAGCCCGGAGGCCACCGACTACTTCGCCGCCATGGCCTGCGCGGTGAACTTCGCCTTCGCCAACCGCCAGGTGATGACCCACTTCGCGCGCGAGGCCCTGGCCCAGCACCTGGGGCGCGACGCGACGGCCCTCGGCCTCGAGGTCGTCTACGACGTGTGCCACAACATCGCCAAGTGGGAAGAGCACGAGGTCGACGGCGTGCAACGCCGGCTGTGCGTGCACCGAAAGGGCGCCACCCGGGCGTTCGGGCCCGGCCACCCCCAGGTCCCCGCCGCCTACCGCGACGTGGGCCAGCCCGTACTCGTGCCCGGAGACATGGGCCGCTACAGCTACGTGCTCGCCGGCACCGCGCTGGCCATGCGCGAGACCTTCGGCAGCAGCTGTCACGGTGCTGGCCGCCGCCTGTCGCGGGCCAAGGCCAAGCGACAGGCCAAGGGGCGCCCACTGTTCGAGGAGCTGCGGCAGCAGGGCGTCTACGTGCAGGCCGACTCCAAGCGCACCATGGCCGAGGAGCTTCCCGAGGCCTACAAGGATGTGGCCGACGTCGTCGACGTGATGGACGCGTCAGGGATCGCGCGCAAGGTCGCCAAGCTGGTCCCGCTCGCCGTGGTCAAGGGCTAGGGAGGCTCTACCCACGGCGACGGTGGAACACCACCATACCCACCACGATCGCGGCCACCACGATGAGGACCGGGGCTTCGAGGGTGACCAAGCCGACCACCGCGGGGCCAGGGCAGTAGCCGACCAAGCCCCACCCCACGCCGAACACCGCGGCGCCCACGACGAGTGACCGGTCGATGCCCGCTGTGGTCGCGGGTGGCTGCGGCTGGACCCCACGTACGAGCCCCATGCCCCGCAGCAGGCGCATCGCCGCCACATGGACTCCGATCGCGCCCGCCATCACGAACGCGAGGCTCGGGTCCCAGTCTCCGAACACATCGAGAAACGCCACGACCTTGGACGGCAGCGTCATTCCCGACAGGCCCAGACCCAACGCGAACAGCAGGCCGCACGCAAACGCGATGAGCGAGCGTCTCATGCCACCCCCCCACCGAGCAGGCGCATCGCCGCGACCGTGAGCATCGCTGTCGCCATGAACACGCACGTGGCGACCAACGAACGGCCCGAGCCACGCGAGATGCCGCAGACGCCGTGTCCGCTGGTGCAGCCACCACCGAGCTGGGTGCCGTAGCCGATGAGCAGGCCCGCCACCACCAAGGTTGGCCACGAACGGTCGAGCGAGAAGGCGATGGCGGCGGAGCTGCTGGCCAGCACGACCAGTCCGCCGACGACCATTCCTCCGATGAAGGCCAGCCGCCAGCGCTCGACGGCGCCGCGCAGGGTGGCGCCCACGATTCCACTGATCCCTGCCGTTTTTCCCGTGAACACCCGCAAAATCACGGTCGACAGGCCGATCAACACGCCGCCCAGGAGCGACGCCATCGGGGTGAACTCGGACATCTACACTAGCAATAGGCCATCACACACCGACTTGCAAAGCGATCCTTAAAAATACAGTTATTCACTGTACTATAGTCTCGGACGGGGACTCATGAGCGATGCCATCCACAGCGATGCGCCGCAGTCGGCGGCGCCCGCCATGATCGCCCTTCGCGGAGTCCGCAAGGTGTTTCCCGGGCCCGCAGGTCCCGTCGTCGCGGTCGACGACCTCGATGTGTCGGTGCCCAAGGGCGAGGTGCTTTGCATCATCGGCACCAGCGGCTGCGGCAAGACGACGACGATGAAGATGATCAATCGATTGGTCGAGCCCACGGCCGGCACGATCACCGTCGGCGGTCGTGATGTTCGTGACCGCGAAGTGACCGCCCTGCGCCGCGAGATCGGCTACGTCATCCAGCGCGGCGGGCTGTTCCCCCACATGACGGTCGCCGCGAACATCTCCGTCCTGTGTCGGCTGGAACGCTGGGAGCCCGAGCGGATCGAGCGTCGTGTGACGGAGCTGCTCGCACTGGTCAACCTCCCTGCCGACGAGTTCGCAGGTCGATACCCCCGCGAGCTGTCGGGCGGTCAGTGCCAGCGGGTCGGCGTCGCCCGTGCCCTCGCCCTCGATCCCGCGATCGTGCTGATGGACGAACCCTGCGGGGCACTCGACCCCATCACCCGGACGCAGCTGCACACCGAGTTCACCGCGCTGCGCACGGCCATGGCCAAGACCATCGTCATGGTGACCCACGATCTCCATGAGGCCTTCACCCTGGGTGACCGCGTCGCGCTGATGGATGCCGGTCGCATCGTCCAGCTGGGCACCGAGGAGGACTTCGTCGAGCGTCCCGCCTCCAGCTTCGTCGAGTCGTTCGTGCGTGATCATCGAAGAGGGGCCCATGCCTGATCCACGGCCCCCAGCCCGCCGAAGACGCTTGGGGTTGCCCGTGGTCTGGGCCGTGCTCGCGCTCATGGTCGCCTTGTCTTCGCACCGCGTCGCGACCGGACAGCCAGCGCAGGCTGCCCCCGAGGCCTCCGGGCGCGTGGTGGTTGGCGCCAAGAACTTCTCGGAGAGCCGGCTGCTGGCCGAGATCATGGCGCAGCTCATCGAGGCCCACACCGATCTCGAGGTGGAGCGACGCGACAACCTGGGTGGGACCACCGTCGTCTTTGCCGCGCTGCGAAGCGGACAGATCGATCTGTATCCCGAGTACACGGGCACGGGGTGGACGGTGCAGCTGGCCCGAACCGATCGAGTGAGCGACCCGCTGCAGGCGTTCCTGGGCGTCGCCCACGGCTTCGAAGACAACTGGGATCTGCACTGGCTGGACCCGTTCGGCTTCTCCAACAGCTACGCGCTCGCGATGCCCATCGCGCGAGCGCAGCAGCTGGGCATCACCAGGATCTCTGAGCTGGGCCCGCATGCCGCCAGCTTGCGCCTGGGCTTCAGCCACGAGTTCCTCGAGCGCAAAGACGGCTATCTGGGCCTGGTGGAAGCCTATGGCATGGAGCTGCCGCCCCCCCGCGGGATGGAGCACGGGCTGGCCTACCAAGCGCTGGCCAGCGGTGAGCTCGATGTCGTCGACACGTACACCACCGACGGCAAGCTCGAGGGCTTTGCCGCCCAGCTCCTGGAGGACGACGCCCACTTCTTTCCTCCCTACGACGCGGCCCCTGTGGCCCGCGGTGCACTGCTGCGAGAGCACCCGCAGCTGCGACCACTGCTGCAGCGGCTGGCGTTCACCCTCCCCAGCGACCGGATGCGTCAGCTCAACCATGCGGTCGAAGTGGAGCGTCGCGACGTGGCCGACGTCGCCGCGCAGTTCCTCCGCGATGAGGGCTTGCAGGGCGATGCACCGACCGCCTCGACCCCCCAGCGGCGACCCGATGGACTCCTGGGCCTGCTGTGGTCGCGGCGCGGCGAGACCATCCGCCTCGTCGGCGAGCACTTGGGCCTCACCATGGTCGCCATGCTCCTCGCCATCGCGGTGGCCGTCCCACTGGGGCTGTGGCTCACCCGACGCGAGCGCTTCGCCGGTCTGGTCATCGGCGCGACCGGTGTCATCCAGACCATCCCCAGCCTGGCGCTGCTCGCGTTCATGATCCCGGTCCCGGGCCTGGGGTTGGGACGCAACTCGGCCGTCGTCGCGCTGTTCCTGTACGCCCTGCTTCCGATCGTGCGCAACACCTATGCGGGTGTGCGCGATGTGGACCCCGAGCTCATCGAGGCCGCCCGGGGGATGGGCCTGCGCGACGGTCAGATCTTGCGTCTGGTCCAGCTCCCGCTCGCCACCCGCACCATCATGGCGGGCATTCGCACATCGACGATCATCAGCATCGGCGTTGCGACCCTGGCCGCGTTCATCGGGGCCGGCGGTCTGGGTGATCCCATCATCAC
>JAHZJA010000203.1 GCA_022601155.1 Deltaproteobacteria bacterium
GCGCTGGTATCCGCGATATGCTCGAACATGGGCGTGGCTTGCTCGGTGGGCAGCGGTTGGCTGGCCGCGGTGCTGGCCGTGATGCGAATCGCCGACAGCGTGGACCCGACCTCGTCGTGGAGATCGGCGGCAATGCGGCTGCGCTGCGCGAACAACCGCAGGGCGGTCGCCACCCGCAGTCGGTGGAGCATCAGCAGCACCACCATCGCCGCGCCGATCAGCACCAGCCGAAACCACCACGTCATGTACCAAGGCGGGAGTATCGTGATCCGAACCGGATCCTGCGCGCTGACCCACTCCGTGCCGACGATCTTGGCCTGGAGCATCACGTCGTAGTCGCCGGGGGCCATGCCCGCCAGCACGAGCCGGGGCTCGGATCGAGGCTCGGACCACGGCATCCGGGGACCGAGGCGAAAGCGGTATCGGGCACCGAAGGGGTCGCGCAGGGAGTGCGCCGTGAACTCCAGGGCAATGGGCCCCCCACGCGCAGCGTGAGTCAGTCGCGTCCGGGTCGACATCTCGTCGCCATTGCCGGTCCACTGCGGCCGAGCGAGGGCGACCGGGGTGTCACGCACTCCGACCGGGATCTGGACCACCCCCTCACTGGTCGCGATCCACAGGTCGCCATCCGCCGTCTCGAACACGTCCCCGGGGCTGCTGCGGGCAAGGCCGTGATAGGTCCGGATCGTCTCCCGGATCGTCCACCCTTCGTCGGACTCTTCGATGCGCAGGGGGCCTCCCGCGCCCGAGATCCACACGCCGCCCCGCGGTGACGGGCGCATGCTGATCACCCTTCGGATCGGGAGCTGCTGCGCAAGCGGCTCCCAGCCGGACTCGGTCCGCTCCCAGACTCCGCCGTGCCAGGTGCCAACCCAGACGCGTCCCGACGCCGCCACCCACAGCGCGGTGAACGGGTGGCTGATCGTCGTCTGTTCGCAGCTCCAGTCGCTCGTCTCGTCTGGGTCTGCGGGTCGGTGGCACAGTCGTCCGTCGCCGTATCCCAGCCACACCCGTCCTCCGCGGCCCTCCACCATGCGGGGGGCGCCGCCGGGGATCGACAGGACTCGGCGCATGTCGGTGCGGAGCGCCACGAGCCCGTCGTCGCGTAGCATCCAGGCCCACCCCCCCGATCGCAAGCAGGGGTGGCCGCGGTCGATGTCGAGCGCCCCGGCGTCGTCTTCCACGACGAGGGCCCAGGTCGAGTTCGCATCCTCGCAATCGACCCCGTGCACCGGCGCGAGCGCGAGCCCCGGCCGCGTCTCGAAGCCGCGTCGTGCAGAGTCGTAGCGAGCGAGACCGTGCCAGGTCGTGACCCACAGCGTGTCGTCGAGCATCGTCGCGGATAGGACCGCGTTGCTCGGGAGCCCGTCGTCCACGGTGTAGATGACGCTGTCGGGTGCGGGTATCTCGACGGGGCCCGTGAGCGTTGCCATCCACAGGGTGCCCTCGCGGTCGAACGCGGCGGGGCCAGACTTGATCTGGGTGACCACGGGGTCCCCGGGACCGAGCCGTGCCAAATTGTGCGACGAGGTCCCCCACATCACGCCACCATGCTCCACCAATCCGGCACCGCGACCCTCCAGCTCGACCACCCGGGTGCGCGCACCGTCGCGGACCCTCCAGACCGGTCCGTAGAGCTCCTGAACGAACAGCGCGCCCGGCCCCCGTGCCGCATGCGTCGCCGACGCAATCCCCTCCGCGAGGAGCTCGATGCCACCCCGCGACAGCGCCCACACCCGGCCGTCGCCCAGTCCCAGGATCCCCTGGGCGTCGGCGTCGAGGGACGAGATGGGCCCCGGCGTCTCCACCGTGGCCCACTCGCCATCGAACCGCACCAGTTCGTTGCCGGCCAGCACCCATAGATCGTCGCCATCGGCCTCGAAGGCGAGGACCGGAGCGGTGACGGGAGGGTCCAGCAGACGAGCATCCGCGCCCTCCAGCCACACGAGGGGTTGCCCGTGACCCCACGCCACCACGCCGTCGCCGTACTCAACCACGCGCTCCGCCGCGGGGAGTAGCTCGGGGAGGATGCGACGGTATCGGGCGCCGTCGTAGCGATACAGGCCGGCCTCGGTGGCGAACCACATCGCTCCATCGTTGGTCTTCGCCAGCGACCAGGCGACCAGCGAGGCCTCGGCGAAGCGCTCACGCAGCTCCACCGTCATGCGCTCGGCGGCACGGGCTTGGACGGGCGCGAGCAGGGCCCAAGCGATGAGCACGACCGGGGCCAGGAGGAGTCGGTACGATTCGCGCGGTCGCACTCGGCTACCGTACCGGATCATCAGGCCAGGAGTGACCGCCTGGTCCCGTCGGGAGCGTTGTTCGGGGGAGTTCGGCCGACAACCGCGGGCCAGCGAGAGTCTCGCGCCCTTGTCTACTGATTTCGCCGATCCGTGGGGCGCTCACGAATCGATCATCGCGTGCTCGCGAGCGGCTCGGCCCTCGATGAATCTGCGTGCGCCTGCCGACATGTGGTTGGCTGAAGCAACGGGGGTGCCCTTCGTACATGCGACTCGCTGCGAACCCAATCGGTCTGGGGATCCTGGCCACAACCCTGGCTGTGTGCAGCAGTTGTTCCCGCGACCAATTCGCGGAGCCCATCGCTCCCGCTGTCGTCGAAGTCGAGCAGACCGTCTTGCACGCCCCGGCGGCCGCGAATCGTGACGCGGTGAAGCTCCCCGCTCGTCCGAAGGCTTCGGTGCCGCTTGTCTCGATCGACCGCGGAGACGTGCTGACCGATCCCGAGTTGAGCTTTGGCGCTGTCGTCTTCGGGATCAACGAGGCATCGACAGCACGCCTCAACGGGTCCAGCGAGTTTCGATCTCTGGCAGCCATCGCCCGCACGGAGACGTTCCCGCCCGTGTGGTGGTTTCGTAGCCCCGAGACTGCGTTCGAGCTCGTGGCCGTGGTCAACCGGCTCGGCGGCGCTGGCTCGTCTGTGGGAGGAGTAGAGCTTCAAGAACGATTGGCGACCCGGCGTGGCCCCCAACGACCTGTTCGCCCCTGCATTCGCCGACGTTGGCGGGCGGCGCTGGACCATTGCCAGAGCCACCAGCCGCCTCAACTGGGTCAACACGGTCCTCGAGATCAGCGAGCAGCTGTGGATGTTCTACGACCCGGCGGTGGACGGTCCCGCCGCGTACAAGTTTCGTCTCGCGGTCAGCGACCACCGACCCGTCTTGCTCGAGTGGTGAGTCGTACTGGAGCCGATGAACCCGCGCCCTGGCCCGTGTTCGGCGAGTACAGACGCAGTGGGAGGTCCAACAGTGTAGACCTCGTCTGGCGTTTGGCCGTCGTGGGCATCGTGCGGCATCACAGTGTCGTGTTGGGTGACGTAGACGTCGACGATGGCGGTTACAGCCAACGGGTGACGCAGCGACTCTCACAACGCCGCGACGAAGGAACGGGTTGCTCGAGGAGGCGGCGTTCGAGTCGTCGTGTGGCGTTGGGCCCGGGCCGGCCCAGACGCCCTGTCGCTGAGCCACTCACTCGGCGGCCACCGGTTCCGCGGGGCGTGGGGACTGACGCCCGGGTGCATCCTTGGGTCGAGCCGCTCGTCCGCCGAGCAGCACCCGCGCCGCGAGACTCGGGGCCAGCAACGTACCGAGCCCCCCCTGAAACGTGAGCACCTGAAGGAATCGCTTGTGAGCGTCTCGGTCCACGGCAGCACGGGCGGCCAAGCGGGCGATGTACCAGTGCAGCAGCCCGAGAAAGGGCCGGCGAGCGCCCTCGACTTCCGGGTAGCGCAGATCTTCGGTCGTCGTGAGCAACCATGCGATGTCGTTGGTGGGAGCCAACGCCTTCCAGAACTCGGAGGCGATGTTCTCCAGTCGCGGGGCCGGCCGTCCCGGTCGACGACGCAGACATTGGTCGAGGGCCTGGGCGCCGAGCGACGCGGTCGTCATTCCCTGGCCGAAGAGGGGATTGAAGCTACACACCGCGTCTCCGACGACCAGCAGTCCGTCGGGGAACTTCGGCATGGACTCGTAGTGACGGCGGAGGTTGCTGGGGAGACGATGGGTGGTGATGGGGGTGAGCGGCGATGAGCCCTCGAGGGCGCGGGAAAACTCGGGGCGACACAGCTGCTGCGTGTAGGCCTCGAAGCCAGGCTCGTCGCTCGGCGGATACTTGCCGCAGTAGCCCGCGAGGGTGACGATGTGTCGACCATCCTCGACGGGGAAGATGTAGCCGACCCGAGTGTCGTGGGGGGCTTGCGGGTAGACGAGCATGCACTGCCAATCGCGGTCGGGATCGTCCCGGAGGCGAACGATGCGGCTGGCGTACCCGACCTTCGTCTTGACCTCGGTCTCCTGGGGGCGGCCGTAGCCCAGCGACTCCAGCCAGCGCGGCGCTCGGGTGCCCCGCCCGGATGCATCGACGACGAGGGCGGCGGGCAGCGACTCGAGCTCGTCCCCATCCGTGCCGTCGCCCGCGCGAAGCTGGACCCCGGTGACACGGGAGTGGGCGTCGTCGTGGAGGAGCTGCTCGACCACGTGCCGGTCGCGGATCTGGATGCTGGGATGGTCGCGAAGTAACCGCTGCCGGATGTGCCACTCGAGCATCGGTCGGGTCTGGCAGTGCATGAACACCCCGGTGCTGCGGCGCTGTTTCCAGACCCCGTGGTGAAACCAAAGCCAGTCCTCGGCCATGTCGGTGCGGCGCGTGCCGGCCTGCAGCATCTCGTCCCACAACCCGGGGAACAGCTCCCCCATGATCTCGGAGCCCTTGTCGAGCACCGTGTGGGTGTGGCGTCCCTGCGGCACCCCTTTGCGGGGTTCAGGGCCGGTGGGGGCCGGGTCGCGCTCGACGACCACGACCTGCTCGAAGTGGTCGCTGAGCACGCGGGCAGCCAACAGGCCCGCCATACTCCCCCCAATGAC
>JAHZJA010000204.1 GCA_022601155.1 Deltaproteobacteria bacterium
CACTGGGGCAGCCGAGCTGGAGCACCGACGTGGCACCATCGTCGGTCACGCTGGTCGCGACACACATCTCGTCGAGTTCGAACTCGAGTCCGAGCTCGGGCTCGAGTCCATCGATGATGAGCGAGAACTCCAGCTCGGTATCGCCCGGAGCCTGGCACTCGAGGGCATCCCGCGGCGGGAATTCGCCGCACTCCTCGGGCAGACCGGTGTCGGTGTCGGTGCCGGTATCGAGCCCGTCGGTGTCGGTGGTCTCGGACGTCTCGGTGGCTCCGGGGCCCTCCGTGGTGCTCCCAGAGGCCTCCTCGCTCGATCCTCCCGAGCTGGTGCCCGTGCCATCGTTCGTGCCCGGTGGGGTGTCAGCAGGACAACCACAAACAAGCAAGGATGCAACGATCCAACGTTTAGTTTTCATACTCAAGCCTCAGAATCGTCGCAATAGGAATAGCGTGCGACATCACCACGATAACACGGTCTGAAAGGACCGCCACGGGATTTGCCTACCGACTCGAGCCCCGCGGGATCAGAGGACGGGGTCGTCACCCCGATCGATACCTCGGCGTACGCCTGGTTCTCAGTTGCGAAGAGCCCCCCGGCCAGTTGCCCTCACTTCCACGCCGGGAATGGGAACAGCCCCGTCGGCGGCGCCTGCGTTGTCCGAGGCCCGATGTCGAACCACCGCATCACACAGGTGCGAGCACAACGTATGCCGATGGATCTGCGCCCGCAAGATCCTGGGTACGCCGTTGTGGGATGAAAGGGAGCGCTGACGTTCTTGGCTGTCGTTGGTCTTGCCGCTCCCGCAGGTTCGCTTCACGCGTCGTCGGAGCCCGTGCCGGTGGCCGATGAGATCGGTGCCGATGGGTGCCAGTTTCCCAGCGCCGTCATGCCGAGCAACGGGTGCAGCGGTTCCTTGATCGCACCCACCATCGTTCTCACCGCATCCCATTGCCTCGACCCGGAGTTGACCTCGCCGGTCGTCGCCGTGAGCTTCGGCGAGGGGGACGGCGCCGAGGCGTTCTCGGTCCCCACTGTCCGTTGCGACAGTCGCCCCGGCTACGAGATCTTCGAGGGAGCGCCTCCCCAGGCCCTCAACGACGTCGGCTCTTGCGAGCTCGCCATGCCGGTCGACGACATCCCGCCGATCCCCATCATCTACGGGTGCGAGGTCGAGGCGCTCGAGGTAGGCGCCCCGCTGACGATCGTCGGCTTCGGGGGGAGCAGCGGGAGCAACAACGACCCGGGCAATCCGCCGTAGGGTCTCGGGGTCAAGCGCTTTGGGCCACAGGTGCTCCAGATGCTGGGCGGCACTGTCGACGCTCCATGGATGCTCGCGCCCCGAGGATCTCAGACCGGGGCCCAGCAGCGGTTCAGGGCATGGCGTGGGAATCGCGTTGCATTTGCGCCCCCCGGTTTCGAGCATGGTCGGGACATCGCGGCACGCGGTGCACGACCGCGAGCGGTTGTACTGGAGCCGATGAACGCGCGCCCTCGCCCGGTGTTCCGCGAGTCCACAGGCCAATGGGAAGTCGACCGGCGTAGGCCCCATCCGGTGTCTTGGCCATCGTGGGCGTAGCGGGGTACCACGGGGCTGTGCTGGGTGATGAAGAAGTCGACCAGCGGCTGGGCTCCAATCGGTGGAGGTACAGCCATTGGTGACGAAGCGACTTGCAGACCGCCTCGATCATCGAAGTGGACTCCGCGATCTCGACCTGGGCGAGCACCCGGCGGATCGGCTGTGGGTCGTCCACGACTTGGTTGACGCATGGAGGGCAGGCTGCGCGAGGACGGGGCTGCGCCGCAAAACTCGCCAGTGACACTAGGGGGTGTGCATTGGCAACGGGTTTGGGGCGGTGGGTGGTGAACCGTTGCACCGCAACCACCCGAAATCACTCGCGGATGAACCAAGTAGTCAGGGCGGGCCTGATGGCGATTGAGCCCGCCGGCGAAGGCGACGACGAAGAACTGGAGGAGACGGCTGTCCATGAGCGTCGGCCCTCGCCACGCGACGAGCACGCCACCGGACGTTCGCAGACTTGCGACGCAGGTGGAGCCGAAGAGCGTGGGGGTGGCTCCGCGGCGGCTGTGCGCGAGGGTGGTACGTTCGGCGCATGCATCCGCCGCCGCCTCATGCTCCCGGGGGCACGCCACCAGGACCTGCTTCGCCGCAGCATGCACCGCAGCAGCAATCACCGCAGCCGCAGTACCCACAGCAGTCACCGCAGCCGCAGCACCCACAGCACTCGCCGCAGCCGCAGTATCCAGCGCAGCCGCAGTATCCAGCGCAGCCGCAGTATCCAGCGCAGCTGCAACACCCCGGGCCCTGTGCACCACCTGCCGACCCGGTCCATGGCCATGCGACGCCCGGGGCAGCCGCGGCGCCTCCGTACGGACGAGTCGCTCCGGTGCCGCCGTCGGCCCATCCGCTTGCTCACGGGGTGCCGCACGGCGGGGCCGCGCCTGCGAGCGCAGCGGCTGCCCCCCGGCCCCCAACCGCGCGGAAGGAGGGCCGAGGAGGCAACGCGCTGGAGCTCATCATCGACAAGGCGGTCGACTTTGCCCTGATCTTCGTCGGGCTGTACGCCGCGACGGCGGTCCAGCGCTGCCAGGACACCGCGAAGGAAAAGCAGGAGTACATCTCGCTGCTTCGCGACTTCCGAGGGGAGATCGGTGCAAACCTCGAGCAGGAGGCCTCGATCGAGCGGGATCTGGGCGCGATCGAGCTCACCGAGCCGGGCAAGAACCTGGGGCCCATGCAAGCGACGTTCAAGCACTTCTTCGAGGAACTGGGCGAAGACGAGAAGATCGTGCAGTGCATGCACGCCGAGTTCGTTGTCGTCCACGCGGATGAGCAGCCCCATTCCCCTCCCGGGTGTCACGCGCTGTACTCGCAGTTCGACAGCAGCCACCGCGAGCACGACGATGCGGAGCCCGACTCGTTTTCGTTCGAGCCGGCCGTGCTGACGCCGTTCTACCGCCGCGAAGTCTGGCAGCTGTACCTGGCCGACGGCGTCAAGACGTTTCGCAACAAGGACCTCGCGGTCCGCATCGCCGAGATCTACGCCAACGCCGACCTCGTCGAGGAGCAGATCGCGGACATCGAGGACACGTACAACGAGGCCTTCATGCCGCAGGTGGGACGCACCGCGGCCACCGACATGGAGCTGGCCGAGATCGTCCACGACGAGGAGACACAACATGGGCTGTCCCCGGCGGACATGACCCTGCTGCTCCACGTCGACGAGGCGATCAAGGAAGAGCACTACGCCGCGCTGGAGGTCGAGCGCACCCTCGAGCTCAAGGTGGAACGGATGAAGAAGACGGTCCTGCTCTTGCGCAGCGAGATCGAGCAGGTTCAGGGGGCGATCGACGAAGAACTCGAGGTTCAGCGGGCCAAGCCCGATGACGAGTAGGGCTGGCTCCAAGGAGCCCGTACCGCGAGCGCGCTCGCAATCCGAGGTCCGAAGCGTAGCTGCGGTCGAGGATGTTGCGTAGGGCTCGCGTCGCAGCGGTCCCCCTCGCCCTGTCCCTTTGGGGAGTTGCCCAACGCCGTGGCTGGCAGCAACACGACGAGGGGCTGGTGCCGCTCAGGGTCCGGTCCGCCGTCGTCACTTCGATGCGGCATGGAGCGATGGCACGGGGCCACGGGGGCTGCGGTGCTTGGGGCGGCGCAGCCAGCTCCGCCACCGGGCTCTCCCCTCGGTCGATGAACATCATGACGTCAACCTGCGAGACGTCTGCCGGGGGGATGGGCGCGCCCCAAGCAGAGGCCGAAGGTCAGTATCACCGACCCTCACACCGACGGCTCGGGCGGAGCAGTGCCCACCGACGAGGGCTGCAACTGCTCCACGTCGGATGACGATCGCGGGCCCGCGGGTTGGCTCGGGTCGCCGGTCCTGCTGAAATCTGGTGGGGCGAGGCCGCCGTCGTCGTCACGCGGCGTAGCGGGTGCGGCCGTCATCGAGTCGATCGAGAGCCGACGGGGCCGCGCCGAGGCTCGGCCACGTCGGCAGCTCACAATTGGGTCCGCAAAAGGCCTAGACGCGGATCTCCTGCCTCGCGAGGTCGCGGGAGGGCCACGGCGGGTCGTCGTCGTCCGGAGGCCAACGGCAATGATGCGTCGCCGAGAGCTTCTCCACTTCGGGAGCACACCGCTCGATCGCCGCGCGCCCGATGCTCGTGGCGCCGGCCATCGCCGCCTCACCGGCCGAGATTTCGTTGGCCGCCACGCACTGATCTGCATTGGCAACCAGGCTTTCGCGAAACGCACCCTGGATGTGGGGAAACGGCATGGCTGATCCGTAGAACCGCATGTTCAGACAGTGGTTGCGCAGGCC
>JAHZJA010000205.1 GCA_022601155.1 Deltaproteobacteria bacterium
AGGGCCGAAGCGCCGAGTCGACCAAGACTACCCGGGGCACGGATCGGTGCGGCAGGGGCTCCCGGCGTGGCAGAGGTGCCCCGACGCGAGAGCTCGGACGTGCCGGGACGCGAAGGAATCGATGGCCTCGGCGGTTGCGTCATCGGGGGCGACGGCATCGGCCGCGTGGTGTGTTCCACCGATGGCGGCGGCACCGATGGCGCGGGACTCGGCTGCTGCGACACTGCGCGTTGCGGCACCGATGGCGTCGGCCTCGAATGCGCGGGGCTCGGCTGCTGCGACACCGACGGCGTCGGTTGCCCCAGAGGTTGTTGCCCCAACGGTTGTTGCCCCAGAGGTTGTTGCCCCAACGGTTGTTGCCCCAACGGTTGTTGCCCCAACGGTTGTTGCCCCAACGGTTGTTGCCCCAACGGTTGCGGCGTCGACAGCATTGGGTTCGGCTGCTGCGATACCCCGTGCTGCTGCACCGAGGGTGTCGGCTGCCCCAGTGGCTGTTGCACCCGTGGCTGCGGCCTCGACTGTGCGTGGCTCGGCTGCTGCTGCACCGAGGGTGTCGGCTGCCCCAATGGTTGGTGCCCCAACGGCCGCTGCGGCGCGGCGGGCAGCGGCCGCGACAGCGCTGGCGTGGGATAGTGCGGCGTTGCGGGCACCGAGGGCTCGCTCACCGGGCCACGGGACAGCGCGCCGTAGTCCGGCCCCACCGCGGCGGGGCCGGCCGCCGCCGGACGTCCAAGCAACGCAGCCGAGGGAGGAGCGAGCTGAGGGCTGGGCAACGGCCCGCCGTCGAACGGTGGAAACCCCTCCCCTGCCGATGGCCCGCGGTCCAACGCCCGACCGGGAGCGGCCTCCGAACTCGCAGGTGCGTTGCTCCGCTGCATCGCTTCGACGGCTGCGGCTTCGGACGCGAGCGTCGACTCGGGCGACTCGTAGGTCGCGGCAATGGGCCCGAGGATCGGCGAAGCGACCGGAGCCCGGGGAGCGGGCGGTGCGACCTTGGGTGCTGCCGTCTTGGCCGCAGGTGGTGGCTTGACTCCCGCCGCCCGGCGGAACGCGGCCAGCAACGTCTTGCCATCGGGATAGCGTCGCGTCCGGTCGAGGTTGAGGGCACGGGCGATCACCCGATCCACCCGCGGTGGCACATCGGGCACGATCTCGCACAGCCCGGCCGTCTTGGTCACAGCCTCGCCCGACCACTCCATGCCGCTGAGCATCTCGTACGCCACCGTGCCCGCGGCATAGACATCGGTGCTGGTGTCCGGCTCGGTCTCCTCGTCGTCGAGCTCGGGCGCGCGGTAGGGCTTGTCCAGCGGCCATGGCGACCCCGCCCCGCCGAACAACGTAAAACCCGTCACCTTGAGCGTGGACGACTCGGGCTCACCATCCCCGACCAACCAGCAGCGCGCCGGCTCGAGCCCGCCATGCACCACTCCGTCGGCGTGGGCAACCTCGATGGCCTCGAGCATCTGCAGCAGCAACGGCTTGGCTCGCGCCCAGCTCAGCCCGCCGCGCTCGGCCAGCACCCGACGCAGTCGAACACCGTCCAGCAGCTCGCGCGCCAAGTAGACGGGCCCGTTGGGCACCTGCCCACAGTTCATCACCGGGACGATGTTGGAGTGCTGGAGGGTCGCGCCCGCCCGAGCCGCGGATAAGAACCGCCGGACATGGCGGCCGCTGCGACTGAGCGCCGGGAGCAGCAGCTGGATGCCAACATTGCTGGGCCCTTCGGGCGCCGACGCTTCCCACAGCTCGCCCACTCGCCCCACGCCGAGCCGCTCGATCAGGACATAGCCTTCATCGAGCCGCACTCCGGCGAAGTCGGTCTTCGGACCGTCTGCGCTGGCGCTGCCGCCTCCGTCAGGATCCATGGTTCCCACCGCCCGTTATGGGCAGCCGCGTCTTCTACGGTAGCGCAGGCGGCCCCCCGCGAGCAATGCGCAGGGGCACCGACCCTCTGGGCGCCAACCGCGGTAACGACCGAAGCCCCATACGGGTATCCACGCTGCGGTCGCCTGGGCGTCCGTTACCCTCTCGAACGGCTCACCATGCAAACCCGCACGCTCACCTTCGACAACGGCCGGGGCCACAAGCTCGCCGCTCGCCTCGATCTCCCGGCGGGGCGTCCACGCGGACAGGCCCTGTTCGCCCACTGCTTCACCTGCAGCAAGAACCTCCACGCGAGCACCGCGGTCAGTCGGGCCCTGGCCGATGTTGGCTACAGCGTGCTCCGTTTCGACTTCACCGGCCTGGGGTCCAGCGAGGGGCAGTTCGCCGACACGCAGTTCTCGACCAACGTCGAAGATCTGGTGGCCGCCGGTCGCATGCTCGAGCGGGACCACCAGGCCCCACAGCTGCTCGTGGGGCACTCCCTGGGCGGCGCTGCCGTGCTGCGGGCGGCGGCCTCGCTGCCTTCGGTCCGAGCGGTCGCGACCATCGCTGCCCCCGCCCATCCCGGGCATGTCGAGCGCCTCCTCGTCGGCGCGCGCGAGCAGATCGAGTCCCAAGGCCGCGCGGAGGTCGAGCTGGCGGGGCGCCGCTTCACCATCACCAAGCGCTTCCTCGAAGACCTCGGCGCGCATCCCATGCGGGAGGCGATCGCAGGCCTGGGTCGCGCGCTGCTGGTGATGCACGCGCCACTGGATGACACCGTGGGCATCGACAACGCCACCCAGATCTTCACCGCCGCGCGGCACCCCAAGAGCTTCGTGTCCCTCGATGGCGCCGATCATCTGCTCGGCGATCGCCGCGATGCCGTGTTCGCCGGGACGACCATCGGCAACTGGGCCGCGCGCTACCTCGACCCCACGCCCGTGGACCTCGATGCCCCCGCCCCTGCCCAAGGTGAAGAGGTCGTGGTGCGGGGGCCGACCTCCGGGTTTCGGACCGAGATCGATGCCACTGGCCACCCGCTCGTCGCCGACGAGCCCAAGGCGATGGGCGGCACGAACACCGGGACCGGCCCCTACGGCTTGCTGCTGGCGGGGCTCGGCGCCTGCACGGCGATGACGCTGCGGATGTACGCCGACCGCAAGGGCTGGCCGCTGACCCGCGCGGATGTCAGGCTGCGTCACGACAAGGTGCACGTGACCGACTGTGAGGGCTGCACCGAGGACCGACCCCGCAAGCTGGACCACATCGAGCGGCGCCTCGACCTGCACGGCGACGCACTCACCCCGCAGCAGCGCGCACGCCTGGTCGAGATCGCCGATCGCTGCCCGGTGCACCGCACCCTCGAGTCCGAGATCCGCATCGAGACCACGCTCGACGACGAGTAATACGATGGACGAACCTGGACTGTGGCTCACCCCCTTGGCGCTGCTGCCCGGCGTGGGCCTGTTGGTGATGTCGACCGCGGCACGCTTCGGTCAGCTCCACGGCGAGCTGCACCACAGCCTCGACCACCGAAGCGGTCCTGGGGTCCCGGGGCGCCTGCTCGAGCGCGGCGTCCTGTTGCGCAACGCATTGGTCAGCCTCTACGTCGCGGTGGCCCTACTGGCGCTGGCCAGCTTGGTCGGGGGCCTGGCCGTGCTGTGGATGTCGAACGTCGGCGTGGTCGTGGTCGGCCTGACCTCCGTGTCCGTCGGCTGCGTGGCGGTGTCGGCCGTGCTGCTCATCCGCGAGTCACGGATGCTGCTGGACATCCTGCGTGCCCACGAACGCGACGCGTTGCCGCCCACATCATCCGACGGCCACTAGCGCGCCTCGGTCCGTGCTTGCTCTTCGAACCGGCCGACGGTGGAGGGCTCCGACCGCCGCCCCTACGACGACCGAAGCCGTACGAGCAGCGACCGTCGACCTCCAACGAGGGGCCGACGGTCGCATCCGCGACGCACGATCAGTGCGACAGCTGCATGCGCGTTGACGAGAGCGCATGGGCGATGGGTGTCGCCGAGATCAGACAGCTCGATGCCACCAGCGTGTCGAGGTCCTGCTGTCGTCGTAGAAGGTCGGCGAAGTGCACCTGCTCGGCGTTGTAAGTGTGCACCGGATCGCCGATCGGACAGCACCCTGTCGCGCAGCTATTGGCGCCGGGACCCAGCGGAGGCACCAACAGGTTCGTTCCCGTCATGCAGCCCGAGTGGGTTCCCGTGAGGAAGCGGGTGAGCGTGGCCACCACGCCGGGACCGTGGCCCTCGACGTGGCGGAACTGCTGGTCCGCCGTGGACCACGGCACCGAGAACAC
>JAHZJA010000206.1 GCA_022601155.1 Deltaproteobacteria bacterium
CGGCATCGGCATGAGCGGCATCGCCGAGGTCCTGCTCAACCTGGGCTATCGCGTGACGGGGACGGATCTGGTGTCGTCCGACACCACCCAGCGCCTCGCGAAGATGGGCGCCACCGTCCATCGTGGCCACAGCGCCGATCACGTGGGCGACGCCGATGTCGTCGTGATCTCGAGTGCGGTGGGCCGCGACAACAGCGAGGTCGTTGCGGCACGGCAACGCAAGATCCCCGTCATCCCACGCGCCGAGATGCTGGCCGAGCTCATGCGGCTCAAAGAGGGGATCGCCATCGCAGGGTCGCACGGCAAGACGACCACCACCTCGCTGGTCGCCTCCATCCTCCACGCCGGCAGCATCGATCCCACCGTCGTCATCGGGGGCAAGGTCAACTCGTTCGACTCCAACGCCCGCCTGGGCCGCAGCGACGTGCTGCTGGCGGAGGCCGATGAGAGCGACGGGTCGTTCTTGTTGCTCACCCCCACCTTCGCCGTCATCACCAACATCGACAACGAGCACCTCGACCACTACGGCTCGCTGTCCACGCTGCTGGATGCGTTCGTCGGGTTCGCCAACCGGGTCCCGTTCTACGGCATGGCGGCGGTCTGCCTCGACGATCCCAACGTCGCGTCGGTGCTGCCCCGGCTATCCAAGCGCTTCGTCACCTACGGCATCTCGGCGACCACCGCCGACTACGTCGCCACGAGCATCGTGCACGAGGGTCCGGGTCTGCGTTTTCGGGTGGTGGTGCGGGGGCGCGACCGCGGCGAGTTCTCGCTGGCCATGCCCGGGGTGCACAACGTCCGCAACACCCTGGCCGCGATCATCATCGCCGACGAGTACCAGGTGGATCCGGAGCGCACCCGCGAGGCCCTGGCGACCTTCGAAGGGGTACAGCGAAGGTTCAGCGTGCGGGGCGAAGAGGCAGGGATCGTCGTCGTCGACGACTATGGGCACCACCCCACCGAGATCCGCGCGACCCTGGCCGGAGCCCGGGCCAGCTACGCCGACCGACGACTCGTCGCCGTGCTCCAGCCACACCGCTACACTCGTCTGCGCGACAACTTCGACGGCTTCGTCGGCTGCCTGGACAAGGCCCACATGGTCGTTCTCGCCGACATCTATCCGGCTGGCGAGTCTCCGATCCCCGGGGTGACCATCGACGCCCTCGCCCAGCGGCTGCGGGAGCGCGAGCCGGGCCGCGAGGTCGTGGTCGTCAAGGACTTCGATGGCCTGCCCGAGCGCCTCACGCAGCTGTGCGAGACGGGCGATCTCGTGCTCACGCTCGGCGCAGGCACCGTTACTCGCATCGGACCCTCATTGCTCACGCGTTTGGCCGAAGCCGCCTCCAGCTGAGGTATTACTTCCCCGCCATGTCCGACCACCCCACCGACTTTCAGGGCTCCGTCCACGATGCGATCCGCCAGGCAGTGGAGGCCGCGATCCCCGAGTCCACGGCCACTGTGGACGGCGGCGGTGGGCACTACACCATCGACGTGACGGCGGCGGCGTTCGACGGCAAGACGATGCTGCAAAAGCAGCGCTTGGTCTTGTCTGCTATCAAGCACTTGATGGCGGGCGACCGCGCTCCGGTCCACGCCGTCGACCGGATCACGACGAACGTTCCGTAGGCGCGACCACGTCGCACGCCGAGGGGACTGTCTGCCAGGTGCGACAGTCCCCCACTCATTTTGCGCATGATCCGGAAAAAACGACCCGATCCGGTATCCAACCCTGCGATGAGGCCGCAGATGTTGGGCCGAGCTCGAGCATGCGGCAGGAGTCGGTGCTGGGCCGGACTCGCGCTACTGGGCGCGATGGGATGCAGTGATCTGCCGGCCGAAGCCATCGGTAGCGGAGCGGCGTCTTCCAGCGGATCGGACTCGTCCACCGCGGCGTCACCCCCCACTACGGAGCCGTCAGACTCCGCGCTCGACGACACCACCACGTCCGACAGCGGGGCAGCCAGCACGACCCCGGGCCCCGCCACCGACAGTTCGTCGTCGACCGGCCCCAACGAAGACTCGAGCAGTGGCGACACCGGGCCTCGACCCACCGAGGCGTGCAACGACGGCATCGTGACCAGCGGCGAGCTGTGCCACGTGCTCGGGCCTGCAATCGCGGTCAGCCCCGCCCCCGATTCCGTCGCGACAGGCGACCTCGACCAAGACGGCGCCACGGACGTCGTCCTCGGCAGCGAAGACGTCCCCGAGCTTCAGGTCCTGTGGGGCGTGGGCAACGGCAACCTCGTCGCGCCACAGCTGCTGCACACCGCCGAAGCCACCGTGCACGATCTGGTCGTCGAGGACTTCTCGAACGATGGCTGGCCCGACCTCGTGTTCACCGACAGCGCCGGCTCCCGCCTGGTTTCCTACGCCAACGACGGCACGGGGGGGCTGTTCTTCGCCGGGAACTACCCCACCGATCTCGCCCCCATCCACATCACCGTCGGGAACATCGACGGCGATGGAATTCCGGATGTGATCGCCAGCGCCAACGTGGCCGCCACCGTTCTTCACGGCAACGGCCTGGCCGGCTTCATCGTCGAGCAGGCGCTGGTACTCACCAACGGCAACAACTGGCTGAGCCTGCAGGACCTCGACCTCGATCTTCAGCGGGATCTGATCGCCGTCAATCAGTCCGGCAACGATGTGTCGACCTTCGCGAACATCGGGGGGATGTTCGACGTGGCCACCGACCACAGCACCAGCGCGGGACCCATCGAGATCACCGCGGGCGATGTCGACCAAGACGGATTCCTGGACATCGCGCTGCTGCACACCAACCCGCCGACCGTGGGGCTGCTGCGCGGCGATGGCTCCGGCGGGTTCATGTCGGAAGAGACGACCTCTGTCGGTCCCAGCCCGGTGGACATCGAGCTGACCGACCTCGATGGCGATGGCATCCTCGATCTCGCCGTGCTTCACGGCAGCGGTGATCAGCTCGCGCTGTACCGCGGCCAGGGCAACGGCATGTTTGCGATGGGCCCCGGGTTCGCGCTCGAGGCTCCTTCGTCGATGCACGTCACCGAGCTCAACGGCGACGGCGTGCCCGACCTGTTGATCCTGCGCAACGCCGACAGCGTGGTGCAGGTCCTGCTGTCCGATCCCTGACCGCGGCATCGGGACGAACCGTCCCCCGACCTCGGGTGCGGGCGGGACCAACGACCCCTCGCGCGCCTCTCCACTGCCGCGCGAGGGACGTCTTGGTTGCATCAAGCCACCCCATTGCTCTTATTCCTGCGTTCGTTTTGGAAGGTAATGGCGGATATGAGCGCTCCGCCGTGTGCCTGCCTTCGTACCCTCTCCTTACTTCCCGTCGCACTGGTCTTCCTGGGCTCGCCCGCGTTCGCCGATGACGGGCAACCTTCACCGATCTTCGGCGGTAGTGAGGCGCAGTCCTGCCAATGGGCGGCCGTCGTCGCGCTGGCCGACCCCGGCCAAGCCGTCCCGTTTTGCTCGGGCACCGTCATCACCCCGAGCGTCGTGCTCACGGCAGCCCACTGCGTGGGCGCACCCGGTGCCTCGGCCGACGTGCACTTTGGAGAGTCGGCCAGTGCCGCCGCGCTGACGATCGGGGCGCAGTGCTTCGCCCACGCCGAGTTTTCCCCCAGCGCCTCGGGCAACGACGTCGGCTACTGCATTCTCGACAGGCCGGCCCCGGTGCAGCCCATCCCGTTGCTCGCGGGCTGCGAGGCAGAAGCGATGGCCCCCGGCCTCTCGCTCACCGCCGTCGGCTTCGGTGCCGAGACCCTCACCCAACGAACCGGACCGGTGGGGCATGGGATCAAGCGCATCGCCGAGATGGAGGTCCAGTCGTTGCAACCGGAATTCTCCGAGTTCACGCTGCTCGGAGACGGACAGGGCCCGTGCCTCATCGACTCCGGAGGCCCCGCCCTCGTGCAGGTCGACGATGGAAGCTGGCGCGTCGCGGGTCCTGTGAGCCGGGTACTGCTCGACGGCGCGCCCCAACCTGGGCAAGAGATCTGCTCGGCGGGAACGGGGGTGGTCTACACCGCCGGGTGGCAGCAGCTCGAGTGGCTGGAGGACGACAGCGCCGAAGACGTCACGCCGTGCCACGACGCAGACGGAGTCTGGGCCCCCACCCCACTGTGCGGTGGATTCCCGCTCCAGCCGGACGCCACCGATCTCGTGTGGGCCGATGCCTGCAACAGCGCCGCCATCTCCGGATCGAGTGAGACCTGCGGACCGCCGTTCGACGACGGCAGTGAAGGCAGCAGCTCGGGGGGTTCCTCGGGCTCGGAGACCGGCGATGCGGAGACCGGCTCGGCGGACACCACGGGGACCGACCCCGCCGACGCCACCACGGGCTCGCCCGATGAGCCGGGCGGAACCGGGTCGGACACCGACGGGCAAGCCGGTGCCGACACGTCGCAGGACGGCTGCGGCTGTCGCCACCGCCCCCGCTCGACCCCGGCCATGCTCTTGTTGCTGATGGCGGCTGGCGTGGGCCGTCGGCGCCAGCATCAGTGTATCCCGTAGCCCCTCGGCCCCGACACCCGTCGAGGGTCCACAACGGACCTTCACGGTGCTGCCAGCGTCATCGGCCGCAATCACCGCTGCCCCCCGCGCGGAACCCCGGGCGAAGATGAAATACTGAGGCCGTCGATGTCCGACGCCAACACCCCGGACGACCAGGCCACCCGGACCAACCTCAGCGGGCCGCCGAGCTCCGACGTTGGCTTGCCGTCGATCGGCGCCCACGTCGGGCGATTCCAGATCCTCGACAGGCTCGGGGTCGGGGGTGCTGGCGAGGTGTTCTCGGCGTATGACCCTCAGCTCGACCGACGGATCGCGATCAAGTTCCTGCTCGCCACCCCGGGAGAGGGACGCGATGCGTCGGAGCGGGCGACACGTCGGCTGCTCCGAGAAGGCCGCGCCCTCGCGCACGTGGAGCATCCCAACGTCGTCGGCGTGCACGAGATGGGCACCGACCACGGTCGGGTGTTCATGGCGATGGACTACGTCCAGGGCGTCACGCTCAAGCAGTGGCTGCTCCGCCACCCCCCGGCGCGCAACCAGCTGCCGCGCGTACTCGAGATCCTGAGACAGGCCGGCCGTGGGCTCGCCGCTGCCCACGAAACGGGCCTCATCCATCGCGACGTCAAGCCGAGCAACATTCTCGTGGGAGACGACGGACGGGTGCGGGTTGCCGATTTCGGGCTCGCCCGCAGCGACGGGCGCCAAGGCTGGCTCCCCGACGAAGACCTCAATGCGCCCAGTCCATCGGTGGAGCTCGACGCTCCCATCGACGGACGGGTCACCCGAACGGGGGCCGTGGCGGGCACGCCCGCCGACATGGCGCCCGAGCAGCTGGCCGGCGAGAAGCTCAGTCCTCGCACCGATCAATATGGGCTGTCGATGGTGGCCTGGGAGGCGATCTTCGGGATCCGCCCGTCACGCGCCGATGCACTGGGTGAGGGGCCGACACCCACCCGCGCGCCACCCCGGGGGTACGAGTACGTCCCCGCACAGCTCGTCGCCGCGCTGCGCAAGGGCCTCGAGCCCCGGCCCTCGGCACGGCACAGCAGCATGACTGCACTGCTGGGATACCTCGAGATGCCCAGCACCCGCAGCGCCCGGCGGCGGGTGACCGTCGTCGCCCTCGTCGGCTCGGCCGCCGTCGCCAGCGGCGTGTACGTGCTGGCTGACGCCGACGAAGACCACCCGTGCGCGATGGGACAGGCGCAGATCGAGCGGGTGTGGAACGACGAACGCAGCGACGCGCTGGTCCAGGCGCTCACGGCCACCCCCGCCCGCTATGCCGCCGAGTCCACTCAGCGGGTGCAGACAACGCTCGATGAGTACGCCGCCGCCTGGGTCGAGGGCTACCGGGACGCATGCGAAGCTACCCACGTTCGACGTGTGCAGTCCGAGGACCGACTCGCCGAGCGCATGACCTGCCTCGAGCGACGCCGCCGCGAGCTGGAGGCGGTCGTCTCCGTGCTCAGTCAGCCCGATCCCAGCATCGCCGAGCGAGCCCTGGAGCTGACCGGCAGTCTGCCTCCGGTCGATCCCTGCGCGGACGTGGCATTCGTCGGCGCCACGGTCGAGCCTCCCCGGGACCCGGAGGTCCGTGCCCGCGTCGAAGCACTGCGCGAGGAGCTTGCCTACGCGAGCAAGCTCGACCGCGTGGGCAAGTACCAAGAGGCAACCCGCCGGGCCACTGCGGTGCTCGAAGGAGCCTCGGCTGTGGACTACCCGCCCCTGCTCGCCGAGGCCCAGCTCGTGGTGGGAAGCTCGCAGAGCAAGACCGACCGTGACGAGGCGGAGCAGTACTTGCGAAGCGCGTTCATGTCGGCACAGGCCGCAGGCCACGATTCGGTCGCATCGACCGCGGCCGAGCGCCTCGCGTTCGTCGTCGGCGTACGACGGCGGCGCTACCCCGAAGCGCTCGTGTGGGTCGACATCGCCAAGGCCGGTGCCATCCGTCGCGGCGAGGCCGAAGGTCCCCTCATGGCCCGCGCCTTGCGGACCGAGGGCATGCTCCACCTGCACCTGGAAGACTGGGACGCGACCCGCGAGGCGATCGAGGCATCGCGGGCCCTGTTCGAGCGCATCGAAGGCAGCGAAAACAGCCTGCTGTCCCTGCTCCAGGACGAGGGCACCATGCTGCTGGACCGTGGTCACGGCGAGCAGGCCAAGCAGCGATTCGAGCAGGTCCTCGAGCGACGACGGCTTCGCTTCGGCGAGCACCACCCCCGTGTCGCCCAGGCCTACCAAGCCCTGGGCCTGGCGGAGATGCGCCTGAACGACACCGATGCCGCGCGGGTTGCTCTCGAGCGGGCACTGGCCATGACCCGGGACTTCGAAGGCCACGACGGACCACGGGTCGCCGAGCTGATGATGACGCTGGGCGGCGTGCTCAACACCATCGGCGACCAGCCGCCGGCCCTGCGCATGCACCAGCGCAGCTACAGGATCTTCGAGACGACCTACGGCCCCCATCATCCCCTGGTGGCGGGGGCGCTGGCGAACATCGCGATCACCCAGCACTGGCTCGCTCGCTATGAGGAGGCCGAGACCAACTTCGTGCGCGCGATCGAGCTGAACATCGAGCAGGTCGGGCCCGACCACACCGATGTCGCGCGCAGCTTGTACGGGCTCGCCGACGTACGCAGAGCCCTGGGGCGACGGGACGAGGCGCTGGCCGACTACGGCCGGGCGTGGGAGATCTACGCGGCGAGATCCGAGACGGTCCACCCCGTTGCGGTTGCCATCACCACCGATCGCGCCGCGACTCTGGTCGAGGCATCGCGACGGGTCGAAGCGCTCGCGCTGCTCGAGCGCGTCCACACCGACCTGGTCAAAGACCGGGGCACCGAAGCGGCCGCAACGCTGTCGGTGCTGCGCCCCATGGTTCCCCTTCTACGGCATGTCGGCCGCGATGCAGAGGCTGATGCGGCGCGCGATCATCTCGCCGCGGTGCAGGCCGACGAACCCGCTCCGGAGTGAGGCTACGTCGCGTCGCCACCGTCGGCGTTGGTGAGCGCTGGACCCAACGGCACGATGTTGTTGCCCGTGCGACCGAAGTATCCACGCTTGCAGTGCTCGAGGTTGGACGCTGGCGCGACACCGGGCCACGCACTCATCGCCTCGAGCCAGCGCTGCAGATGCGGGTAGTCGCGCACCATCTTGTGGTCGAGTCGAAACCGCGTGTAGTAGACGTGGTCGAAGCGAAACAGCGTGGGGTATAGACGCAAGTCGGCCTCGGTCGGCGCGGGGCCGACGAGGAACGGGCGCACGGCAAGCCGCTCATCCAGCGCGTCGAAGGCCGCGAACAGCCGGTCGTAGGCCATTGCGTAGGCCGCTTGGGTGGAGGCGAACCCAGCCTTGTAGGCGCCGTTGTTGATCTCGGTATAGACCCACGCGTTGATGCGATCGATCTCGTCGCGGTGCTCCACGGGATAGAGGTCGAGCCCGCCGTGCCCCAGCGGGGCAAAGGCCTGGCCGAGCATGCGCACGATCTGTGCCGACTCGTTGTTGACGATCGACCCGGTGACACGGTCGTAGAGCACGGGCACGGATTTCTCCGTCGACCCGAGCTTCTCGTACAGCTGTCGAATGAACGTGTAGCCGTGGATCGTGTCGGGCGTGCACCCGGGCTCCGAGGGCCGAAACTGCCATCCTCGCTCGGGATCCCGGCGGTAGAACAGCACGTCCATCGAGATGACCTCGTCGAGGCCCAGCATCGACCGGGCCAGGGCCACCCGATGACACCACGGGCAGTTGTTGGCGATATAAAGATGATACCGACCCGCTTCGGCGGGGAACGGGGTCGAGCCGTCCGTGCTGATCACATCGCGGTGAGCACTCCGCGGCCGCACCCACTCGCCCTTGCGCCGCGAGGCGCTGGCGGCTTCCTCGGTCCCGAGCGACTCGAGCTCGACCGCAGCAAACCGCACCGCCCGGTCGTGGGGCAGTCGCAGGTCGAGCCCGCGACCACGCGGCACGAGCCCCTTGGGGTTGATGAGCGGCTCGTCGGCGTAGTGGTGGCGCTTGATCGCCTCGCGATCGATGGTGTCTTCGATGTCGGCACTGTGGGCGAGGTCTCGGAGGTACTGCGGCAGGTGCTCGAAGTCTTGCAGGCGGGTGCGGTTGCACTTGTACAGCCCGTAGTAGACCAGCTCGAACCGGAGCAGCAGGCACAGCATCCACCAGTCGGCTGCGGTGGGCTCGGCCCCGCCTCGGTAGTACCGCTGCCCCGCCAGTCGTCGCTCGAGCTCGTCGAGGGCGTCGAACACCCGGCCGTACTCGCGGGCGTAGTCGGCGGGCTCGGTGGCATGCCCGGCCGATGCGGCCGCCGTCATGAGTTCCGCCTCCGCCCAGTCGATGGCCCCCCAGTCGTCCTCGGTGAGCGCGGGCGCCCCCGGGGCTGCCGACAGCCGCGATGCCATCACCCGCGGGTCCTGTTCGCCTTGGGCCGGGACGGAGCCATCGCCCAGTCCTGCCATGATCGCAACGAACTGGCTCCACGCCGAGCCGAGCATCAACACGACTCCTCGACGCGCTCGAGCACCCACTGCTCGACCATCTCGATCACGGGCTGACGCAGCGCCTCGGGCTCGTTGTGGAGCTCGTGATAGTAGTCGGTGAAACAGTGCAGCGACTGACCGCGCTGCTCCGCCTCGGGAAACGACTTGAACAGCGCCACGGTCGGCTCGTAGTTGACGATCTGGTCACCCGTCCCCACGTACCAAAGAGCGGGCACGTCGATGGATCCCCCTTCGGCACGAACGCGGGCGACGGCGCGCTTCATCGCCCCGTACCAGCGACCGCTGAGCACCCCCACCCGCCGTGGATCGTTGGCATAGCGCTTGACCTCCTCGGGGTCGCGGCTGATCGTCTCGGGCGGAATCCCGGTGGGCTGGGTCAGCCAGGGCACCAGCCGAGAGCCGACCTCGGCCGACCAGCGCTTGAACGTGCTCACCCACGCCTCGATGAGGGGGCTGCTGATCACCGCACCGGCCAGCGGAATCGCCTTGGCGTGGTCGAGCAGATAGATGAGAGAGATGAGGCCTCCCATGCTGTGACCGAACAGCAGCCACGGCATCGCGTCCGGGCGCTCGCCGGCCGGCCTCGTTTGCGCCACCGTCTCGATCACGGTGCGAAGGTCTCGCGCATAGTCTTCGAACGCATGCACATCGCCCTTGGGGCCCCCCGACTTGCCCTGGCCGCGGTGGTCGAGACCGAGGCACAGACCACCGTGCGCGCCGAAGCCCTCGGCCATCCGCGCGTAGCGGCCCACATGCTCCGCGCCTCCGTGGACGAACACCACTGCGAACCGGGGCGTCCCCTCGGGCTCCCATCGCTCGACATGCAACGCGGTTCCGTCGGCGGCCTCGATCGTCTGCTCGTGGTGCTTCACGGCCCGCATTAGAGCACGGCCGGCCCACGGGCGCCCACACGCACAAACGGGCGCAGGGAATTCCCTCCGCCCGTCTTTTGCGTCGCTTGGCGAGCGCCTAGCGCTAGAACATCTCGCGGACCCAGCTCGTCAGGCGCTGCGCGATGCCGGGGCCTTGCTCGCCGCGCATCCGTCCGCCTACGCGCGGGCTGGTGTCGACCGCGAGGGGCTCATGGGCGGCACCGTAGAGCACCAACCCCACTCCCGTGGAGAA
>JAHZJA010000207.1 GCA_022601155.1 Deltaproteobacteria bacterium
AAAAATTTTATAATATTCCGAAAGCTTAGAAAAATACATTTCAAATGATGTGTTTCAATCCACTATTTCATCCGGGCCCTGAATTTGTTATTTTTAGACCTCTCGATCGTGGAGCTGGACAAGACCCTCCGCGCGCAGCTCGATCGTGGTCGTCGCATCGGCTGCATCGTGCTGTCGGGCGGGAGCACCCTCGACCACAACATCGATCCGGTGGCCGACGTGGCCGCCCTGCGCGATCGCTTGGTCCAAGAGTATGGCTTGGATCATCGCCCCCCCATCCACGTCGACACCGTCAACGGCTGGGTGTGGTTGCTGTTTCGCGACCATGACTTCAACGCCGACCCTCTGTCTTTGGATCCTTCGGTGATCGCGGTGTGCGAGCGTGCGCGCGATCAGATCGCCGAGCTGCGCCATGCCGACTCGTTCGCGGCGGATTTCCACAAGACGGGGCTATGCCCCTACGCGACATCGATGTACGTGTGCAAGAACGCGGCCGAGCTGCGCTCGCTGCACCGCGTCGATGTCGATGACGGCCGAGACGAGAGCTTCGGCGACGTTCATGCGCACCATATGACACTGGAGAACTCGCGTCCGGCCAATGGGGTGGTGAGTGCGTGGGCGATGCTCGCCAAGTTGGGGTCGAGCGGGCTGCGGCGCTACGTGGCCATGCTGATGACCCAAGGGCTGTACCTGCGCGATCGGGCAGCGCAGCACTATCCAGAGCACTTCGAGGTGCTCAACACGCACGCCAATTTTCACGCGACGGTGGTGCTCCTGCGCTTGGTGTCGCCGATGCTCGACTTCGACGACCTGCTGTCCGACGACGAGGCCCGGCACATGCACAACCGTCTGGCCCACGCGTTCTTTCGGTGGCTCGACGTCGAGCAGCCCGGCATCGCCCCGCTCATCGGCATCGTGCCGCGCTATCGCGTCGAGCGGACGGGCAAGCCGATCACGGCATTCCTGCTCTATCCGATGTCGCCCGAGCTCGACAGGGAGCGCTGCGATCGGCTGCTCGAGGAGCTGATTGCCGGCAAGCGGATGTTCCTCGGCATGTACGCGCGTCGGCCTGCCCCCCACATCGCCGCGTCGCCTCCTCCTCCGCGCTAGCGCGACGATGCGCGCCGTCATCGTTCGCTACCACGTGTTCGCGGCGCTGGTGAACCTGCGGCTGTTCGCGCCGATCCTGCTGCTGCTGTACACCGACCGCGGTCTCGACCTCGCCCACGTCGCGTGGCTTCAGGCGTGGTTCTCCGTCGTCGTCATCGTCGCGGAGGTTCCCACCGGGATACTCGCCGACAGGCTCGGGCACCGCGTCATGCTCGTGGCTGGCTCTGTCGTGTTCTCGATGTCGTTGGTGGTGTTGGCCACGGGCGATACGCTGCCGGCCTTCGTGGTGAGCGAGGCGCTCGGGGCCGTTGGTCTCGCGGGCATGTCGGGCGCGGACAAGAGCCTGCTGTACGCCGCCATCTCCGGCCCGCGGCGCGACGCGATCTTCGCCCGCACCGACAGCCGCGCCCGCGGTGCTGCGGTGGCGAGCCAGGCCCTCGGCTCGGTTGTGGGTGGGGCCCTGGGCGCTATCTCACTGCGGGTACCCGTGCTCGCCTCCGTGGTGACCTCGGTGCTCGCCGCCGCGGCGGCAATCGGGTTTCCGGGTCCTTCGCCTACGGCACCGCCGCGGGGGCCGAAGCGCACACGTCGACAGCTGCGCCGGGCGTGGGGGGTGCTGCGTGACGGGGGGCAGCTGCGCCGGGCGTCGCTGACCTTCGTGGTGCTCGGCGCGGTGCAGTGGGCCGGGTTTTGGCTGCTGCAACCGCTGCTCATCGAACACGGGGTTGCACCCGTGCACTTCGGAACCGTCTTGGCGGCGCTGTTGGCCGTGGTCTTCGTGGCCAGCCATGGAATCGACGGGGTGATGCGTCGCGTCCCCAGGCGCGTCCTCGGCCTCGCTGCCGTAGGTACCGCGTGCGCGCTGGGCCTGGTCGCCGCGGGCGGCAGCTTGTGGACCCTCCCGCTGTTTGCTGCGATCTCGTGGTTCGAGGTCCTGATGACCACCGCGGTGACGATGACCACGCTGGCGGTCGTTCCCCGCGAGCAGACCGCGACCGTGCTCTCCTTGATGACGGCGGCGCGGCGCACCGCCTACGCGCTGCTGATGCTCGGGGTCGGCGAGCTGGCGACCCGCGGCAGTGTGAGCGTCGCGGCGGCGGCCCTGGCTGCCGTGTCGATGTTGATCTGCGTGATCGCTGTCCATCAGCGACGGCGCGCGCGCTCGGGGCCCGAAGCCGACTCGCCGTCCGCGGCTCCTATCCCGAAGCGGTCAGAGCCGACCCCACCCACGTCGCCGGCCACGCGACCTCGTGCGCTGCGCTCGGCTCGTGCTGCGCGCGAGGGATGGCCTGGGCGGACCGCTCCGATCGAGCTCGTTGATCGTCGCAGTCGCGGGCCCGAAGCCGCGATCGTCGATGACGTCGCCCGCGGCCATGCCCGGCTCGAGCCCGGGCGGTGTTGGGCCCACGACAGCAAGAGGCTCGGACGAAGGAATCGTCGGCCCGAGCCTGCCGCCAGGGCAGTCAAGCGCCCGAAATCGTTCCGGGAAGAACCCCGCCGCGACCGGAGCTCTCGACGGGTCCGGGGCGCGGCCATCACGTCTACCGTTATGCTGCGCCCCGTGAGGACCACCGCCGCTCCGGGCTCCGCCGCTGCCTTGCTCGCGCTCGCGCTCGCGAGCCCTGCTCCGGGCTGTCGTGTGGTCGACCATCCGACCGAGCCCTATCAGCCCCCACCCGCTGCGGCGGCCCCCGCCGATTGGGATGCGGTGCTCGCTGCACCCGTCGACGTGGAGGCGCAGATCGTCGTCGCCGCGCACTGGGAGGTCTCCCGTCGCGGACTGGTCAACCTGCGCCACCCGGTGGCCAAGGAGGCGGGTCTGCGCAACGAGACGGTGCCGATCGTGCTGCAGGTTGGGGTCATCCGCCACCCCGATGCGGGTGACTTCATCGTCGACACGGGGATCGATACGGCGCTGGCCCAGCGTGACAGCTCGGGTGCCATCCGGGGGCTGCCGTTTGCCATCACCAAGAAGATGCAGCCGCTCGAGTCACTGGCCGCGATCGTCGAGCGCCTGGAGCTCCAGGTCAACGGCGTGCTGCTGACCCACTCGCACTTCGACCACGTGATGGGCCTGCCCGATCTGCCCCCGGAGACCCCGGTCTACACGGGCGCGGGCGAGCTGTCGGAGCGGCGCAAGTTCAACGGCGTGCTGCGGTCGACCAACCGCCGGCTGTTCGAGGGGCGCGATCCCGTCCGCGAGATCGACCCGGCCACCACGATCGCGCTCGATCCGTTCCCGGCGGTGGTCGACCTGCTGGGTGACGGCTCGATCTGGGGCATCGTGGCGCAGGGGCACACCCACGGGAGCATGGCCTGGCTGGTCAACGCTTCGGATGGCCCGGTGCTGTTCGTGGGCGACACCTCGCACACGCGCTGGGGCTGGGAGCACGGGGTGGAGCCGGGGACGTTCACCGGTGACCACGAGCGCAACGCCGAGGCCCTGGCCCAGCTGCGGACGTTCGTGGAGCGCTACCCGCAGACCCGGGTCTACCTCGGGCACCAGCTGTGACGTCGCCGACCCACGCCTGGCCCTGAGCGGTCGGGCGGCGACGATCCTCACGCTCGGTGGGCTGCGAGCACGCGCCCGCCGCCCGCCGTGGGCTGGTAGAGGTATCTCCATGGCCGCACTCAAGCTCAAGCCGGGCGTCGTCACGGGCAACGCACTCACGGAGTTGTTCGACTACTGTCAAGAAAACGAGTGCGCGCTGCCGGCCGTCAACGTCATCGGATCGCACAGCACCAACGCCGCGCTCCAGGCCGCCAAAGAAGCTGGCGCACCGATCATCATTCAGCTCTCCAACGGAGGCGCGCACTTCTTCGGCGGCAAGTTCCTGCCCAAGGAGGGCCACGAAGGTGCGATCGCGGGTGCCGTGGCAGGAGCCCACTACGTGCGTGCGATCGCCGAGGCCTACGGCGTGCCCGTGGTGCTGCACACCGATCACGCGGCCAAGAAGTTGCTGCCGTGGATCGACGGCATGGTCACCGCGGGCGAGGCGTTCTACGAGAAGCACGGCGAGCCGCTGTACAGCTCGCACATGCTCGACCTGAGCGAGGAGCCGCTGGAGGAGAACCTCGAGATCTGTGCGAGCTCGCTGACGCGGCTGGCCAAGATCGGCATGACCCTCGAGATCGAGCTGGGGGTGACCGGCGGCGAAGAGGACGGCGTCGACAATTCGGACATCGACGACTCCAAGCTGTACACGCAGCCGTCGGAGGTGCTCCAGGCCTACGAGACGCTGCGCCCCGTGGGCGCGTTCACGGTGGCTGCCTCGTTCGGCAACACCCACGGCGTGTACAAGCCGGGCAACGTCAAGCTCACCCCGGCGATCCTCAAGAACTCTCAAGACGCGATCATTGCCAAGCATGGCGGTGGGCCCAAGCCCGTGCACTTCGTGTTCCACGGTGGCTCGGGTTCCACGGCCGAGGAAATCCGCGAGGCGGTCTCCTACGGCGTGATCAAGATGAACATCGACACCGACACCCAGTGGGCGTTTTGTCATCCGATCAAGGCGTACATGGATGACAAGAGCGACTACCTGCAGTCGCAGATCGGCAACCCCGAGGGCGACGACAAGCCCAACAAGAAGCACATCGATCCGCGAGGGTGGCTTCACGCCGGGGAAAAGGGCATGGCCGCCCGACTGGTCCAGGCGTTCAAGGATCTGGGCGCGTTCGGCAAGTTCAGCTAGTCGGGCGCTCTATCGAGGCACGCCGCTGGGCGTCGGCGCTGCGGCGACGTCGTGTCGCCGCCCTTCGCCATCCTCCTCGATTGCCGCCGATGAACCGCCATCGGCGTCGCACGATGGCGGGGCGGGCATTGGCGTCGAGCCTGAGCGAGCCTCATGCGTACGGACTCGGACTGCGATGCGCCTGCCGCCCTCGTCGGCCCCAATGTGGCGTCGTTCGTGGCAGGGCGGTCTCACGACCCCGCTGCCGCCGAGCCCACGGCCTCTTTGGTGGACGGAACGGCCCTTTGCAGGCGGTCGGCGCCCGGACCGCGGGCCGTGACGGCGAACCGTGGCACATTTGGGTGGCGTCCCCCTCCGATGGAGTGCCCCGAAGAGAACATCTTCGTCGACTTCGTGCGCGGCGAGCTGGCCAAGCCCGAGCGCGCGCGGCTCGAGACGCATTTGGACGGCTGCGATGCCTGCTCGATGGTCGTGGCCGAGATGGCGCGGCTGTTCGGCAGCGACATCTCGGACGACGCGCTGCCCGAGCTGGAGCCCGAGCCCGACTTCAACGATGGGCGCGCCGACCTGCTGGATACCGACGGGGCCTTCAGCCCGACCGCCGTCACCGAGACCTCGGGCGAGATTCTGCCCGAGCCTGCCGCGATGCTGCCGCAAGGGGCCAAGCTCGGTCGCTATGTGGTGATCGACCGGGTCGGGGCTGGTGGCATGGGGGTGGTCTACGCCGCCTATGATCCCGAGCTCGATCGCAAGGTCGCGCTCAAGGTCCTACGCCGCGGCATCCTCGGTGGCGGCAGCGGGCCGGGCAGCAAGCAGCGCGACCGACTGATGCGCGAGGCCCAGGCGATGGCCAAGCTGTCGCATCCCAACGTCATCACCGTTCACGATGTGGGGACGTTCGAGGACCAGGTGTTCTTGGCGATGGAGTTCATCGACGGCCAGACCCTGGGGGCGTGGCTGGCCGAGACCAGCCGGACCTGGCGCGAGATCTTGCGGGTGTTCGTGGCGGCGGGCAAAGGCCTGGCGGCAGCGCACGCGGTGGGCCTGGTGCACCGTGACTTCAAGCCCGACAACGTGCTGCTGGGCAACGATGGGCGCGTGCTGGTGACGGACTTCGGGCTCGCCCGCCCGGCCGCGGGGCAGACGGGCTCGTTTTCCTCGGTGGGCGAGATCCCCAGCCAGCAGGTGCTCACCGCCTCGCTGACGCAAACGGGGGCGCTGGTGGGCACGCCGGCCTACATGGCGCCCGAGCAGCTGTCGGGGAGCCGCACCGGGGCGCATACCGACCAGTTCAGCTTTTGCGTTGCGTTCTACGAGGGGCTGTACGGCAAGCGTCCGTTCCGCGGCAAGAGCTTTGCGGAGCTGGCCAGCAACGTCAGCTCGGGGATCTATACGCCGCCTCCGCGCGACGTGGTGGTGCCTCGCCGGGTACGCCGGGCGCTGTTTCGTGGGCTGTCCACCGATCCGCAGCTGCGCTTCGACACGATGGACGCCCTGATCCAGGCTCTTCGCCGCGATCCCTGGCGACCGTGGCGGCGCTGGGGCGTGGTGGTGCTGCCGGCCGGGCTGTTTTTGGTGGGGGCGGTGGCGTACCAGCGCAGCCAGACCCCCGAGGCCCACTATTGCGACAGTGTCGAAGACCAGCTCGAGTCGGTGTGGGACGACGCGTGCCGCGATCAGGTCCGCACTGCATTCTTGGCCACCGACCGTGCCTACTCGGGCGACGCTCTGGCTGCGACCACCCGCCACCTCGACGCCTACGCCGAGCGTTGGGTGCAGATGCAGAGCGATGCCTGCCACGACCAGGTCCGGGGAGAGCAGCCGCAGGCGGTGCTCGCCCTGCGCATGTACTGCCTCGAGCGACGGCGGCAAGGACTGCGCACCCTGGGCGATCTGCTGTCCGAGGCCGACGGCGCGGTGGTGGAAGGCTCGGTCAATGCCGCGCTCGGGCTGCCGCGGCTGGAGCCGTGCGCCGACCTCGACGCGCTGACGCAGAGTGTGCCCGCGCCCCCCGATGCTCCCGAGCTGCGCGAGGCGGTGATGAAGATCGAGCGCTTGGTCGCGGAGGCCAGGGTCATGCGGGAGGCGGCCAAGTACGACGAGTCCGAAGCGATGGTCCGTCGCGCACTCGAGCAGGCCGAGCAGATCGGATACCGGCCCGTGGAGGCCGAGGCGCTGGGCCTTCTGGCCACGACACTCGAGCGCCAGGGTCGATACGAGGACGCCGAGACCACGTATCACCGCGCATTGTCGGCAGCATTGGCCGCCGGCCATGCGATGGTGATGGGCGAGGTCTCGATCGGGCTGGTGTGGCTGACCGGAGAGCCCACGCGTCCGCTCGACGAGGCGGAGCGCTGGGCGACCCACGGGTTGGCTGCCCTCGAGCCGCTCGGCAACGTCCCCGAGGCCCAGGCGCAGCTCAACCATGCCCTGGCCGTTGCACGGCTCAACCACGGCAAGCTGGACGAGGCCGAGCAGGCGCTGGAGCGGGTGATCGAGATCCGCGAGGCGGCGTTCGGCAAGGGTCACCACAGTCTGGGGGCCGCGCTGGCGACCAAGGGCCAGCTGATGGCGATGCGCGGGCGTCGGGACGAGGCGGTCGATGCATTCCAGCGGGCGCGCAAGCACGTCGAGCACGAGTACGGCCGCCATCACCCGTCGACGGCGACGGTCATCGACAACCTGAGCATCGCGCTGTCGGAGCGTGGTGACCTCGACCAGGCGCGCACGCTGCAGAGCCGTGCCCTGGAGATCCGGGTGTCCAGCCTCGGCCCCGATCACCCCGAGGTGGGTGCCTCCCACCTCAACATCGCCGCGACGCTCAACAACCTGGGCCGGTACGCCGACGCCAAGGTCCACGCCGAGCGGGCGCAGGAGATCGTCGTCGCGGTCTACGGGCAGGACAGTCTCGAGGCCGCGGGCCCGGCCACCAACCTCGGTATCGCGGAGGAAGGGCTGGGCCACCTGACCGAGGCCGTCTCGCACCGCCGTCGCGCTCTCGATGTCGCGCTGGCGAAGGTGGGCGAGTCGCATCCCCGGGTGGCGCGCTACCGCCATAACCTGGCGCAGCTGCTGGCGCGGGTCGGTCAGCCCGAGCAGGCGCGCGAGGAGCTGATCAAGGCGCTCGCCGTTCGCGAGCAGGCGCTGGGGGGTGAGCACCCGGCGGTGGGTGACAGCGCCGCCGAGCTCGCTGCGCTGCTGGTGGAGGACCCCGCCCGGCAAGATGAAGCCGTGGGACTGGCCGAGCGTGCGGTTCGGATCGCGTCGCTGTCCAGGGTCGATGCCCGTCAGCGCGGACGGGCGCGGGAGGTGCTCGCCCAAGCGCTGTGGCACTCCCCCGCGCACCGCGATCGCCCGCGGGCCGATCGCATGGCCCGGCTGGCACGCGAAGACTTCGGCAGCACCAAGCGCCACCCCCAGGCGGAGCAGCGGCTCGACGCGTGGATCGCGGGGCACACGGTCGCCGCGGCGGAAGTCGACGGCCAGCCGCAGTGATCGAAATGCCGCGGGCTCGGTCTATCCCCGCCGAGACCCACGACCCTGGGGGTTTGATCGACCTCCTGACCGGCACTGCCGCGGCGTTGTCGGCGTGGGTCTTCGAACGCGAGCGCGCGGGTCGGGGTGCCGACGGGGCGAACGACTGGTAGCCCGACCCGCGCCATTTTGTTTCACGGCCGACCCGCCCAGGCAACGAGCTCGGCACGTGTGCCATACGACGCATCGTCATCGGTCGGCCAGATCTCCAGCGCGGCTCGGGCTTCGAGCTGTGCACGCGGAGTGTCGCGGGCCTCGTGGTACGCCTTCGCGACCAGGTACCGCAGCCCTGGCTGCGACGGTATTCGCATCTCGTGCTCGACGGCGAGCGCGAGGGCGCGCTCGAATCTCGCGGCCGCGAGCGCGGGATGCCCCACCGCCATGTCACTACGTCCCAGCTGCACCAGCGTGCGCGCGACCAACGAGTGTTCGGGACCATAGGACTTGGTGATCAGCGCCAGAGCCCGCTGTCCCGTCACCAGCACGTCGTCATGGCGCTTGGCCTGCCTCAACCGCATCGTCAGCTGCAGGGCGAGTCGGGCCGTGTCGGTGTGATGGGGACGCTCGGTCTGAGACTGCTCGAAGGCACGCTCGAGCAACGCGATGGACTCATCGATCCGTCCCGTCTGCGCGTAGGCTTCGGCCAGCCCGCTCCACGCCGAGAGCCGCTGGCTGATGTCGCGGCCGGGCGGTAGCTCCAGCATGACGAGTCCGCGCTCGAATTCATCGACGGCCTCCGCAGGGTCTCCGGTGGCCAACGCCAGGTGCCCCATCTTGATGAGGACCGAGCCCATGGCGGGCGAGTTGCCGTGCCCGCGGACGTCCAGGTCGATCATCATCTGGCGCAGCAGACCCCGGATGCGGGAAGAGGTGTCTTCGCCCGTCTCCATGCCGTGCGCCAACAAGGTGGCCACGAGGTTGTCCATGCCCAGCAAGGTTGCGGTGGAGTGCGGGCCCAGGCGTGCCTGGTACAGCATGATCGCTCGCTCCGCGGAGACGAGGGCCTCGCTGGTCCGCCCCAGGGCGCCCAGGGCCCGCGCACGAAGGTCGTGATGCCGAGCCGCGAGCGGATGCCGGGGACCACGGGTCTTCTCGGTGATGGCTAGGCCTCGGTCGGCGATCGCGATCA
>JAHZJA010000208.1 GCA_022601155.1 Deltaproteobacteria bacterium
CGTCCTTCTACAAGCGTGATCTCATCCTTGCTAGGACTGGCCGCGGCCAGTTGCGCAATTCCCCCGACACCCCTCGCCATCGACGCCGAGACCACATCCGAAACCAACACGCCCCCTGGGTCCACCTCGCTCCCCAACATGATGCCCACGGCCGGGCCGGCCCCAACTTCTGCGTCTACGACATCGACCGCCCCGGAAACAACCACTGATAGTGATCCTCGCGACGACACGACTACCGCATCTACATCTACAACGTCGACCTTGTCGGGAGGTACTGCCGAGGAGAGCTCCAGCTCGGGCTCTTCGTCTGCTTGCGACCCTGGTCTCGTCGACTGCAGCGGAGACTGCATCGATCCCGCTACGGATTTCGACTATTGCGGAGCAACCGCTCCCTGCGTAGTCGACCCTGGTGTCGACTGCGACAATATCACCCAGATATGCCTCGACGGGTCGTGTTCTCCCTGCGAGCTGCGCTACAACTTCGAGTCCAGCCCCAATGATGTGGGCTCGACCCTCAGTTGGACTGCCCAGGGGACCTGGGATGTTTATGCTGGTGCTCCTATCGTACCTCAAAACAACTTCGTGCTTTTTCTTCCCGATCAAGCCTATGGCAACACCGGCCAGGACAACACCGGCGGTGAACCCGAGAATTCGACGGTGACCACCCCCGGCATCCTCCTCGGAGACACCCTGGCCTTCTACTCGTGGAACGTTGACCGGGGCGGCGACAACTTCGGCGGACGCGACAACAAGATCATCGAAATATTCGATGGTGCATGGACACCCATCGTCAACTGCGGCACTGATCTCAACGGGAGCGCCGCATTGCCCATGTGCCAATGGGTCATGGGGCCACGAACCGGCGACAACTGGGACTACATCGTGCTCGACACATCCCTATGGAGTGGCCAGTTCGTCCAGATCCGCATCACCTACGACACCGTGGATCCACAGATCGGTTTCGAACAAGGTTGGTATATCAACGACCTTCGTGTAGGCGAATGTGGCCCGTCCTCAACGCACTGACCACATCGCGATTCCGCGCAGGCGGATGGGACAAGTCGGACTCTCGCTGATATTGGTCCGAAGGAAGCTCGAAGCGTTGGTGACACATACGTGCAAGGGTCCCACCTTTACAAGGTGCTAAAAATCTGCTGAAGTGATATCGCACTCAAACGTGTCATAACTGCTTGCAGTCGGCACGATTTCGCACGGACCTGACAACGCCATGAACACCTCGCCTCCGCTCCGTCACCGAACGTACGCCATTGTGATCCTGGCACTGCCGTTGGCTCTCCTCCACTACGGAGAAGGTCGTGCAAACTCCGAAGAAGCCGGCGTGACGCTCGAAATCGCGTCCGTGGACTTCATGTTCGATATGGATTTCGCGGCCGACAACGCGGTGGCACTGTTCTTTGCGGTCTCGCTCACGATCGACGCGGTAGACGATCCCGATTGTCCGTTCTCTGCCAGTACGTTGGAAGAATTCGCCGCCACGAACATGCGGGAGACTCGCATCATCGTAGCCGACGACCGCAGCTACCGGTCCGACGTACGCATCCACTTCCTCCCACTGGGCTCTTCTGTCTCCCGCTACTTGGAGATCGCGCGCAATACCGACCTTGCCGTGAGCGACGAAGGCGACGTCACCCCCGCGGACGGGACGATGTTCGACTACTCGCTCGCGACCATCTCCGGCAACGTCGTCCTCGATACCGACGAGAGCGACACGAACGCCGAGATCGACTACGTGCAGTTCTATGCCGAGCCGCTCGCGGACGATCCCGACGAGCCATTCCTCGCCGCGGATCGACCCGCCGACGGCACAACGAGCTATATGCTCCACGTACCCGCGGTCGACGGGGCCATACGCGTCCGCGGCTACGCCCACGTCACGATACCGTACGACGACGACGGTGACGGCAACGACGAATACGCGAGCCTAATCTATGCGATGGAGCCTGCCTTCCTGTCAGTCAGTCAAGGGGGCAACTTAGTTGAAAACGATGGCTAAACCGCTTTGCCCGACTGGGTCGTCACCGCGCGCCGGGACGTTGTCGAGCGTGGCGCCGCAATCAGCGGCAACATCAGCTCGCTCGGCCCGGACGGCTACGTCTCCCAATTCCATCAGAGTACCTCCCTGGACGAGTTTTTGCGGCAACGTGTCCGCGGCCGCATTCCGGGTGCTTCCAACACGAGCTTCACGAGCGACTGGGTAACCTCCGAAAATGGCGCCTACAGCGACGACAATATCGTCTTCGGTGAGCACCAAGTCTACACCGAGCGTACATGGGATCGTCCGCCACGCCTTCTCCGAACGCCGAACCAGCCCCTCACCCTCAACGCCGACACCAACCCCACCAGCTTCAACTTCGACGATGAAGTCGTAGAAATCGCAGGGGACATACTGCTCACGGGATTCTACGGCGACCCGAACAACGACCCAGTTCTGGAGCCGAACGTCGATTTCGGCGAGACGTTTACTTTCTTCCGCATCGAGGCAACCTCGGACAACTCTGGGTTGTCCAGATCACAGCTCCAGGCCACCGGCTCTTCGTTCGCACTCCCCGTCGTCGAGGGCACCTGGACGATCGACGACATCGAGATCCGCAGAGTCGTCGATGGCGAGATGAACGTCCGATACAATCGTCGGATCGACACACACGTCGCGGTTGTCGACGATGCTGTGGGCCAAGCCGGTCCTCAAACCGCCGACATCCCAGTCGATCTCTACCCTGTGGATCTGGTCTTCAGTGTTCTGGGGGCAGACGTCGAGCTCTCGGGAGGCCTCGTTCGAGGAACGAGCGCCATTTTCGACGGGTGCGAGCTCTCCTTCGGCCCTCGCAGCATCTACGCGATAGCCAACCAGAGCAGCAGCGCCGTCAGAACCGTTCGGCTGATGGCTGAACCGGGCTGCTACACATTCGACGCCTCCATGGCCGCGTTTGACACGACACTGCCCGACGAGCCTTCGACGACTGTCGCGTGGGATGACATTCCCTTCCGTCTCGATGGTCAGGACTGCTCGGGAAATTGCAGCCTGCTCGACGCGACAGTGTCGATTGAGCTGCCAGGTCAAGTGTCGCAGCCGATATCCATAACGGAAGTCCCGATTGGCCCGCAGGTCAACTTCGGAATCGGGACCGACCCTGACGGCCAAATCGTCCACTACAACATCACATCGCCCAACCCAAACTTCAGCGATCCGGTGGAGATCTGTATCAGCTTTGATCCCGCTGCAATCGCGGGAGAAGAGCCGGACGAGATTTTTCTGCTTCACTACTTGTCCGGGTCCGATAGCCAAGCCAGTTGCCTGGAAGGCCAACCCCAACCCAACATCTACGATCCGCCGAACTGGCTCCAAGATGGTGCTCAAGGCGGTTGGTGCGCAACCACCGCACCAACCAATCAGCTCCACGATCCGTCCGGGGGCGTCGTTTGTGGCTGGACGTTCTCGTTCTCCCCGTTCGCGATCGCCGTCGTGCCCGACGCAGACGACGACGGCTCGCCGGACGCTCTGGACAACTGCCCCAACGTCGCCAACGCCTCCCAGGTGGACTCCGATGGCGACGGTAGCGGCGACGGCTGCGATCCCGATGACGACGACGATGGTATCGACGACGGTATCGACAATTGCCCCGTCGTGAACAACCCCGCCCAGGCCGACAACGACGGCGATGGCAGCGGCGATCAATGTGACGACGACGACGACGATGACGGCAGTCGCGATGACGAAGACAACTGCCCGGTCGACGCGAACCCACTTCAGCGGGACACGGACGGCGACGGCATTGGCGATGCTTGTGAGGACGATAGCGACGGGGACGGTGTTCCCGACGATGAAGACAACTGTCCGATCGACGCCGACCCGACCCAGAAGGACACAGACGGTGATGGACAGGGCAACGTCTGCGACGAAGATGACGACGGCGATGGGGTTCTCGACGGCGAAGACAACTGCCCTTCGGTGTCCAATCCCGCGCAGAACGACTTCGATGGCGACGGCATCGGGGATGCCTGCGCGGCGTAGCCAATAGTGCTCGGGGATAGTCGGCCGTTACCGGCGGAGGTACGACGTCGGTAGATGTAAGTATGGCGCTGCCAATGTGATACAATTTGCTCACGCGCGATTGAGCGCAGGTCTTCATATTCAATTCACCCATTCGGGCCAACACGGAGAACAGGTGTGCGATCATACCGATTCTTCTTTACTTAATGACTTTCGGCTGGTTCTATGGTGAAGAGTCTGGCGCCGGCAACAGGGTGCATACTGGTCCCATTGGCCCCGACCTCGGCTCTCGAAAGGTATCGTGTTGATGAACACCATCAAGTTCGCTCGCATCCCTGCCGTGTTGCTACTCGCGGTGCCCATGGCCTTCGCCATCAAGAACGACGCCACAGCGGTCCCGGGTGACGGACAGATCTCCCTCGACCCCGTGATCGTCAACGGTTCGCTATCGATCACCGTGGGTGGCGTGCCGGTGATGATCTCGAGCAATCGAACCCACGCAACCGCGACCGACAGCGGCGACAGCGTCTACATCAACCCATCGACGAACGCCGGGAGCGATTTTGAGCTGATCGCGCAGGCCAATCGAACCTACTCGATCGTAACCCGCGCGAACTTCCCTTCCGGTGTCTCGGACTACATGCGGATCACCCGGACGGGTGTCGCGGTGGGAGAGGACGAGGTGAACCTCGACTTCGACTACGCCAACGCCGTCGCTGTCGAAGGCACCGTGACCATCAATCCCGGGAGCGTTCCCGGCACGGAGGTTCAGAATGTAACCTTCTATGCTTCAGGAGCTGACAGCTCCGAGAGCGAGTCGTACTACTCGCGCGAGTACTCATCGAGCGGGACCCCGGTTGCTCGAGACTACAGGATCTACTCCAGCTCCCAAGTCGACAACGGGATCACCGTCTCGGGCTCGGCCTGCGCGTGGGTACCGGTAACTTGGAGCACGAGTCCGCGATATCGATGTTATAGCCTCGGGTCCCGTAACGTCGCAGTGGCCGCAGGTGGGGTCATCACTGAGAACTGGTCCTTCACGTCGAGTCCCATTTCGGCGCCTCCCATCGCTCCTCCTCGAGGCGTCAACATTACGGGAGATGTCGCGTCGGTCTCGACGTCCGGCGGTTTTCCCGGCTTCAACTCACAACGAGTCCATGGCTATCGGTACAATTCCTACGCCAGCCAGTCGGTCACCGATCCAGACCCAGCTGGAAGCCCGGATTTTTCTCTTGTCAATCTCTACCAAGGCAATCACTACACATATGTAGTCTCGAGTTGGTCGTCGCCGTACCGATATCTCCGACGCCCCAGAGTCTACAACACATTCTCTTCCGCCGGAGACTACGTGTTGGATTTTGACCAACCGCTAGCCGAAATCACCGGAACCTTCGATCTCGGAGGGTTCATTCCCACATCAGATTTTGGCAACCGGCGCTTCAGGGTCACGGCCCCGAACAGCGGACTCGCCTACGGCGACCTCTCCGACGACGGTTCTTTCGCCATACCGGCCAGCGACGGGAACTGGGATCCGTCATACATCGATCTTTCACTTTACCAGCCCAACGCGGCCGAGCCCATCAACGCCACGTTCCAGGCCTACGACGACACGCACGTTCCCATAGACGTCGACCCGACGGCGGCGACGGCCTTTTCCTTCGATGACCCTATCGAACTCCCAATGTTCCGCGCAGATATTCAGTTCTCCGTAGAGGGAGCAGGATATTTCGTCAACGATGGCTATGTGACTGGAAACCACAGCACCTTCGAGGGTTGTGATCTGGCCTCCGACGCCCGTAACTTTACGGGCCGGGGGTTCGGTGTTCCCGTCAACAACCACACCGTGAGCATGATCGCGACGACCGGGTGCTACCGCTTCACCGCTCAAGCCGATGTTCTGTACGAGGGCGACCCAGCCGATCCCACCGATGATGTCATGTCGCGCGTGACGTGGAACAACGTGCCGCTCCAGATCGCCGGCCAGCTCTGCTCCGCGCTGACTCAGTGCGAGGTCATCGAAGACACGGTCGAGATCACCTTCTCGGGCACGGAGGGTGCGTCCATCCCCGTCAGCGTCGCGCAGACAACGGTAGGCCCCGAAGCCAACTTCGTCTACGGAACCGACCCTGACAACGAAGTCGAGTACTTCTACATCGACGTACCGGCAGGCGCCGTCGACGGGGTGACGGAGCACGAGATCTGCATCCACTTCGACCCGGACAACATCGATCCTGGGCTACTCGATGACCTGCGCCTGTTCCACTACGAGGACGGTGACGAGGACAGCGACGACGACTGCACATCTGGGACCTGGTCCGGCATCATCGGCTGGTGTGACATCACCAACTTCATCGTCGATGACGAAGGGGGTGACGAGCGGATCTGCGGAAACACTGCTACGTTCTCGCCGTTCGCGATCTTCGCCATGCCCGATGCCGACCAGGACGGCGTCCTCGATGGCGGCGACAATTGTCCGCAGGACGCCAACCCCGACCAGGGCGACAACGATGGCGATGGCGATGGCGATGCCTGCGACGCTGACGACGACAACGACGGCATCGACGACGACGTCGACATCTGCCCCGTGATCACCAACGCCCCGCAGACGGATACCGACGGGGATGGCGAGGGTGATGCCTGTGACGACGACGATGATGGCGACAAGGTCGACGACGACGACGACAACTGCCCCACCGACTACAACTCCGACCAGCAGGACTGGGACGGTGACGGCATCGGCAACGAGTGCGACGCGGATGTCGATGGCGACGGCGTGGACAACAACGTCGACAACTGTCCGACGTGGGGCAACCCGGAGCAGAAGGACAAGGACGGCGACGGCGAAGGCGACGCGTGCGACAAGGACGACGACGGGGACGGCGTGCCGGACGCTGTAGACAACTGCCCACTCGTGGCCAACGATGGCCAGCACGACGCCAACGGCGATGGCGTCGGCGACGAGTGCGAGGCCTGAGCCCCACGATCTTTCAACCGCGGGGGCGAGGCGTCATCAACCCGACGCCTCGCCCCAACGACGACCGCGAGGCTTAGCGAGCGAGGTACCCATGACACGTGCAGCCAAGGCCCTCTTGGTGACCCTTGCAACCGCCGTAGCGGTCACGGCCCTACTGTGGTGGCAGGCCCGTGGTAGCGATGACACGGAAGCCGAGCCTCCCACGGAAGCACGAAAGCAGGCTACCGGTCCGACCTCATCAGTTCCCATGCTCGAGCGGGACCGACGTCGTGCCGAACCGACCGCGAGCGGAAGTTCCGTACCGGCGAAGACCGGTAGTCACAAGTTTGGCGAGCGCTCGAGGCTGCCTCACGATGACCCTGCGCTTGCCCAGCGGCGCGCATTCGGAGACGCTGTGCACGAGTGGGAGATGAAGTCACAACGACAGCTCATGCGCTGCCTCCCACACCCTGCCCCGGAGACGCGACCCAGTGAGCTGCGGATCACATTCGATCCTCTGCCCGATCCTCCCCGGGGTCTCGGCCCGCGCTTGATCGCATCACGTGTCGAACGCGCGGGAATCGACCCTGCGGACGACGAGTCGATACCCATTCCCAGCGAAGCACGTCGCTGTCTCGATGGCCTGCTCGGCTCCGAGCTCGAACTGCCCGAAGGGAGTCCGCAGCTCGAGACCGGGCATGAGATGTTCATCTTCGCGGCGATCTAGGGAAATGCACTAAGTGACTGCCGCAGGGCTCACCCTTCTACTCGAATTCGCTGAGTTGTATATTGGGGCGCCACGGGTTCCTCCCGGAGCCGCGTCGTCCCTCCGGCACAGGGGTGGATGTCGCGACAGCGCCCACCTCGACGAGCTCCGCCCACTCGGGCATTGTGGGCCGATGTCAGGCTTGTGGCGTGTGGTGACGGCACCAATGGTGATGCTCTCATTCGTCCTTGTGCTGGTCGAGGGCTGTGGCGATGGCGCGTGCCCCGAGCCCTGCGGCGCGGCGGCGAGCTCAAGCTCGACCGGGTCCGGCGGCCATCCACTGCCCCCCGACGTTACCGACGGCACCGCCGGTTCGTCGGGTTCCGGCGCAGATGGCAGTAGCGGCACCGTGGGGTCCTCCGGTGACTCGTCGGCCTCGACGACGGCTCGCCCTGGCGCCGATCGGTGGTGTCCGGACATGGACGGCGACGGCTTTGGGGCCCCCGAGGGCTGCCGGTTATCCCCAGTACCGATCGCGGGCTACGTCACCAATGCCGACGATTGCGACGACGCCCACGACCAGACCTTCCCCGGTGCGGCGCAGCTCGAGCCCACGCTGTGTGCTCGGGACGCAGACAACGATCGCTGGGGCGACGACACCCCACCGGCGGGCGTCGACGCGGGCACCGACTGCGACGACGATCACGGGGGCACATTCCCCGGTGCGGCACGCAACGAAACCACGCCCGAGGCGTGCGCTCGCGACGATGATGACGACGGCTGGGCGGATGCCAACCCCGGCCCGGGCATCGAGGCGGGGGCGGATTGCTTCGACACCAACGCGGACCTCCGCCCCGACGCAATGCTACTGACCACGCTCCTGCCCTCGGGTGGAGGGCCGGGCTCGTCGCGGACCCTCGCGACCATCGACACCCAGAGCGCCAACGTGGCCGACGTGCTGACATTGCTCGATCCGACGGGGCAAAATCCGAACGTGAGCATGGGCTCCGCTACGCTGGCCGCGGATGGAACGATCCTCGCCTCCGACATCACCGGGGCGCAGCTGCTGGAGCTGGAGTACCAGTCCTCGTGCGCCATGGGGACGGGCACGCTGACGGTGCAGGGCGCTCCGAACGGGATGCCCGGGGTGGTCGATGACATCATGTGTGGGCTCCAGCGGGGACCCGGGGGCATGCTCTACGGGATCAGCCTCTCGGACGAGCTTCACACCCTCGACCCCGTCACGGGCCAGATCACCTCGAGCGTCGACGTGGTCGTCGGTGGTCAACCGGTCGACGTGTTCTCGTGCGGAATGGCCTACGACTGCGCCGAGGACGTGCTGTTGCTACTCAACGGCGCCGACGGTCTCCTATACGAGGTCCAGACCGACGGCACTGCGACCGTGCGTGTCGATCTGACCGGCGCGGTCCAGACCGGGTTCAGCCCCACCGCGCTCGAGTACGATCCCGTGGCGCAGCAGGTGTTCATCTCGACCGGTGGTCTGCTGTGGACAGCCCCACTCGACGGCACCGACACGCTCGACTTCGTCGGTTTCTTCGGCCAGCCGGTGCCCACCCTGCAGTTCCTGCCGGTGTGCAATTGAGCCCCACGTCGAGCCGCTACAGGTCGACTCTCACAGCTTGATGGTGAAGATCGGCATCGGCTTCATGTCGGGGCGAGAGGCGAACCGTGCCGACTTGAGGATTTTCTCGGCACAGCCCCCGGGTCCCGACCGGGGAGTCGCCAGGGCTCCCTGGATCCGACCTTGGCTGCTGATGAGCCCCTCGAGTCGCACCTGCACGTTCCCGTCCTGGGTACACTTGCCCGCCATGCGGCGCTTGAGGTTGGCGATGACGGCGGCGTCGGACTTGGGCTTGGCGCCGGTCCTACGCCGAACCTGGGGCGTCGATGGTGACACGGTGTCGGGCTCGGCCTTGGTGCGGTCGGCATCGGCGTCGGCGGGAGGTGGCGCTGCACCGGCGCTCCCGGCCGCGACGGCGGGCTCCTCCGTGGGGACGGGCTCGGCCTCCACCGTCGGTGGAGGGTCGGCTTTGGTGTTGGGCTCAGGCGGGCTGTTTACCGCAGCCTTGGTGGCTGCGGGCGCCGCGACGGCAGCCGGGGGTAGCGCGGCGACGGTGGTGGGCTCCGCCTCGGACCCACCGCCGAGCAGGAGCCCGGCTCCCAGTGCTCCTCCGATCAGAGCCACCCCCAAGATCGTCAGCAGCACGATCGGCAGGATCTTGCGCTGCTGGACCACGGGTACCATCTGCATGGCGGTCGAGCCGTGGAGCCCCATGGTAGTGGCCTGCATCGTGTGCGATGTGGTCGCAGCCGGCGATGCCCCCGTGGTGCCCGCGGTCACGTGCTGGGGGCCGTCGGTGGTGTGGACTTGGGTCCCTCCCGTCGGCTGGGCCGCGGTCGCCGACAGCTCCGAGTCCATCGCGAGCACCGCGGTGCCCTGGGGCACCGGTTGCGAGACACTACCGGTCGGGAACGACAGCACCATCGTCGCGTCGACGATCGGATTGATGCCCGACACGGCCGGAACATCCGCTGACTCGGCTCGCAGCGCGGCGGCGAACTCCGCCATCGATTGAAACCGAAACTCGGGCTGTTTCTGCAGCGCCTTGAGCATGATCTC
>JAHZJA010000209.1 GCA_022601155.1 Deltaproteobacteria bacterium
CAATGGCCGAGCGATCGCCTCGCTGCTGCGCCACCGGTTGGCCTTGGGCGTTCGCGGCATCTCCATTCGGGTTCGGGAGCCCGACCAGATCTCGGCGGCGGATCTCGAACGGCTCGATGCGTGCTGGACCGCCTCTCGGGGCTTGGTCTACACCGAGGGCATCCTCGGGGCCGACTTTCACGTGCGGCATCTGAGGCTGGCGCTGCGCTGCGGTGAGCCCCTGCGACTTTCACGGGCGCTGGCCATCGAAGCCCACATGCAGGCGATCCTCGGGGCCGACAAGAAGCTCGATCGGGCCCATGAGCTGCTGGCCGACGCCGAGGCGCTGGCCGAGCAGGCCCGCAGCCCCTCCGCACGCGGGATGGTGGTCGAGGCGCGGGGCCACGTGTGGATCTCGGTGGGGCACTGGCCCAAGGCGTTCGCCGACCTCGAGCGAGCGACCACGATCTTCCGGGAACAATGCACGGGGATGACCCAAGAGCTGTCGTACTGCGAGGCTCATGGGGCGCTGTGCCTGTTCTTCATGGGCCGGGTTCGCGAGCTCGCACGCCGCGTCCCCCGGATGCTCAAGGAGTCGCGCGACCGGGCCAACCCCTACGTCGAGGGATACGCGCGCGGTCTGCTGGGCAACGTGGTGCTGCTGGCGCCCGACCGGGTCGAGGAGGCCGAGGAGCAGCTGGCGATCTACCGTCGAGAGGCCCCCCGTCACTTCGAGGCGCACAAGCTCAACTACGTCGCCCAAGGCGCGGCCCTCCGTCGCTACGTGGGCGACGCCGCGGGGGCCTGGGAGGTCTGCGAGCAGGACTATCCCGACGTCAAGAAGCTCACCGTGTTGTCGGCGGCGCTGGCCCGGGCCGAGTTCCAGCTGTGGCGGGGCGCGTGTGCCCTGGCTGGAGCGTCCGTCGCCTCCGATCCGGCCGCGCGGCTGCGGGAGGCGCAACACCAGGCGAGCAAGCTGCTCAAGCACCGCAGTGTGTTCGCCCGCGCCTACGGTCACCTCACCCGAGCGGGGGCAGCTGCGCTGGTGGGCGACGAAGACACGGCGGTCACCGACCTGTGGCGGGCGATCGAGCTGGCCCGGTCACGGAGCATGGCTGCCCATGTGGCCGCAGCCCAGCGCCGTTTGGCGGCAATCGTGGGCGGAAGCGAGGCCGAGGCATTGCTCGCCACGAGCGACGAGTACATGCAACGAGAGGGCGTGGCTCGGCCCGATCGCTTCACCGATATGGTCGCGCCCGGCTTCGTGCGTCGCTGACGACTGGCGCCGGCCGGAGGTCGGTGGCGGTACTGAACACGCATCCCGTCCGTGGGTGTCTGGGTTCGCCTCGGGCAGGGACAGCGTAGAATGTCGCGAGGGGGTGATGTGGTGCAGCTGAGCAGGCAACAGCGCGACCGGCTCGAGGTCGACGTGGACCAACTCGCCCGATCGGGTGGTGTCGAGCGGTTGCGCAAGGTCGCACAGTTGGCCGGCCTCGCAACAGACCAAGTCCGCAGGGTGCTCGAGCGCAGTGCCGGGACCGAGGGCACGCTCGATGCCCAGATCGTGCCGCTGGTGCTCCCCCGTCGTGATGTTCGCCGGCTGCTACCGGCGGGGCTGGAGCTCGCTCCGCAGCCGCTGGTCATGCCCGATCGCCACCCGGTGTTCTTCTCGTTCTCGCACGAGCGGTTCGACCCGTGGCTGGGCGAGATGAACTACCACGAGCTGATGTTCGGTATCCCGTGGGTTCAGCTGGCCGATCCCCACGTCCGCAATCGGGGCCCGTTCATCTACATGCCGCGGCTTTACCTCGACGACTCGACGGCACGGCGGCTGGGCTCCCTGCTCTATGGCCTGGAGCAGCAGCCCGCGCGGTTCGAGACCTCTGGCGAGCGTCACGCGGTGCATGCCGACGAAGGCGACGCGTTGTTGGTCGAGGGAACGTTCACCGATCCAGGCTCGGTCACACGACCTCCGCTGGCCCCCGGCTTTGCGCTCGTGCGCCAGATGTTCGAGCAGCCCACCATCTCGCAGGGGCGCCGCATCTTCGATCCCCACGCGTTTCACCATCACGCGGGCGGTCCATTCTTGGCGTCGATCAACCACTACGGGTTCGATGCCGATGACGCCGAGCTGACTCCCGTGCGCGCGACCGTTCGCATCGGTGGCGACTTCGATCCCGCGGGGTTCCCCACGGGCAGCTACGCGGTGGAGCCCCTCAGTGATACGGCGCTGGGCGCCTTTCGCATTCGCGTTCGCCAGCGGATGTCCCTGCCCCAAAGCTGCAGCGACGCGCGCTATCCCGAGCCGCCGCCCCCGCCCAAGCGCCAGCGCGTGGTCGTGCTGGGTGGTGGTCCGTCTTCGTGTGCGGCGGCGTTCTACTTGGCCAAGACGGGGCGCTATCAGGTGTCGATGTACACGCTGGGCTATCGCCTCGGTGGCAAGTGTGCGGCGGGCCGCAACCCCGACGCGGCCGACCGGATCGAAGAGCACGGCCTGCACGCGTTCGTCGGCTTCTACAACAACGCCTTTCGTACCGTCCGCGAGGTCTACGAGCAGGCGGGGCTCGAGCTGTCCCGCGGCAAGGGCCCGTGGACGGTCGAAGACCTGGCGCGAGGCGACGGTCCGGTGGCGGCGGCGTTTCGGGGCACCCACGCCGTGGGGCTGATGGGCAAGGGCCCGACCCGGGGGCGCGAGCCCAGCTGGACCTACTTTCCCACCACGCTGCCGATCAACGACGCCGTCCCCGGAGAGGTGCCCCACGAGTCCGACGAGGACGGCCCCAACGGGTTTGCGCGGGCGATGAAGATCACGCTCACCCGGGCCATTGCCCACGCCCGAGAGCTGCGCGGCTGGGCCCCGGGTGCCCCCGGCGACGCGGGCCCGGAGCCGCCCGATCTGCTCGACCGCGTGCTCGATCGGATCGGCGTGCGGTTCGGTCCTTCCATCGAGATCGAGCAGTGGACCCTGTACAAGATGCTCGAGCGGGCACTGGGGTACTTCGAGCGTCACACGTTCGAGGAGATCACCCGCGCCATCTCGTCCAACGCCCCGGCGATGCGGGTGCTGGCTCGCATGCTCCGTCGGCTCCGCAGGCTGGCTCGCCGACGGTTCGCCGACAAGATCGAGGTCGACGCCGATCGTTGGTTCGAGTGGAGCGGTCTGGACGTGATGCTGACGATCGCGATCGGCATCCTCACCGATCGCGTGACGCACTTCGATCAGATCGACCACATCGATTTCGCCGACTGGCTTCGTGTGCACGGGGTGAGCCCCAACAACACCCGCAGCCCCGTGGTGACGGCGATCTACGACACGCTGTTCTCCAACGGGACCTCCGAGCCCGTGCGGGCCGACAACCTCGCGGCCGGCGTGGGCCTGCGGTGGTTTCTGCTGCTGCTGGACTACCGTGGGTTTCAGGCCTACGAGTTTTGCTATAGCTGCCCGCAGTCTCTGTTTTCGCCCTACTACACGGCGCTGCGGAAGCTGGGCGTGTCGATCAATTTCTTCCATCGGGTGGAGTCGCTCGACGTGGAGCGGCGCGGCGACCAACGGGAGCTCACGGGGGTCACGTTTTGCAGGCAGGCCACGGTCAAGGGAGGCCCCGACCGCTACAACCCCCTGTGGAGGAAGGTCGAGGGCAATCCCGACGGGTTTGCGCCTTGGCCCAATGCGCCCGACTACGACCAGCTTCAAGAGGGCCGGACCCTCGCGGGTGTGAACCTCGAAGACGCCTGGGATCCGCGTGCGCGGGCGGGCAAGCAGGTGACCC